>JAIEQQ010000183.1 GCA_019747615.1 Phycisphaerales bacterium | reverse complement strand
GAGCTTCCTGCGCGAGTCCCGCGATGGAACTGTGGCATCGATCAAGGGCGATGATTTTCGTGGCGGCGGCGGCGTGGCCATGGGTGGCTGGGGCGAAGAGCACGATCAGGCCCGGCCCGCGGTCACGCACTATCGCGTGCTGGGCAGCGGCAACGGCATGAGCCTCGTGCAACTGAGGCTCGAGACCGGGCGCAAGCACCAGATCCGCGTTCATATGAAGGAGAAGGGGCACCCGATCGTCGGCGATCGGCGCTACAACGCGTTCCGCGACGACTTGCGGAGGCTGTGCCTGCACGCGGCGGAGCTTGGCTTTTCCCATCCGGGCACGGGCGCGACCGTGCGGTTTCGCAGCGACCCGCCGGTGGGGTTCTACACGCTGGTGGGCAGCAAGGTGCCGGCGCCATCGGGCACAGCGACGCTGAAGCAGCCGCCGGTGGCGCACAGCTCGCATCAGCCGGAGGACACGTCGTGGGAAAACGTCGCGGGGTGGTACGACGCGCTGATCGATGAGAAGCGCAGCGATCACTACGACAAGATCATCATCCCCGGCACGCTGCGCATGGTGAAGCCGCAGCCGGGCGTGCGCGTGCTGGATGTTGCGTGTGGTCAGGGTGTGATCTCACGCGAGCTGGCCCGCCTCGGCGCTTCGGTTGTTGGCGTGGATTCGTCGCCGGCGCTGGTGGATACGGCGCGGGCGCGAGCGGTGACGCAGGGGCTGGAGACGGAGTTTCACATCGGCGACGCGCGATCGCTGGATGCGCTGCCGCTGGCGGATGCGAGCTTTGATAGCGTGACGTGCGTGATGGCGATGGCGAACATCAATCCGCTGGAGCCGCTTTTGGCGAGCGTTGCGCGTCTGCTCAAGCCGGGCGGAACGCTTGTCTTCTCGATCACGCACCCGGCGTTCCGCGCCCCGGACCAGACGTCCTGGGGCTGGGACGAGAAGACGCGTGGGCAGTATCGACGTGTGGACGGATACCTGTCGCTGGGGCAGAAGGCCATCAAGATGCACCCCGGCAGCGCGCCGGACATGGTGACATGGACGTTTCATCGCCCGCTGCAGACGTATGTGCGGCTGCTGAGCGAGGCGGGGCTGCTGGTGGAGACGCTCGAAGAGTGGCCGGCGGTGCGCGTGAGCGAGCCGGGGCCTCGGGCGGAGGCGGAGAATCGGGCGCGTCGCGAGATCCCGCTGTTCGTCGGCATTCGCGCGATCAAGAGGTAGGAGGGCAGCCTTCAGCCGTCAGCCTTCAGCCAAACGTCAGGATCTCGCTGCCATAGAGCTTTCGCCCGATCGCAGCGTTCATTCCTTGGGCCAAGAGCTGAACGCTGAAAGCTGAAGGCCGAAGGCTGAAGGCTGGCGGCTGACACCCCGCCCATAATGCCGCATGGCTGACCGACCGGTACTCACGCTTGCCCACTCTGCGGATGCTGACGATGTGTTCATGTGGTGGCCGATTACCGGGAAGGTGGACCCGAGCGATCCGTCGCGCGTGCTGGCGCCGCCGGTGATCGACACCGGGCGATTTGAGTTTCGCTCGTTGCCGGAGGACATCCAGAATCTCAACCGGCGCGCGATCGAGAAGGCGGATCTGGACATTACCGCCATGAGCTTCGCGTGCTTTGCGCAGGCGCATGCGAAGTACGTGCTCACTGCGTGCGGCTCTTCGTTCGGGGATGGATTTGGGCCGAAGCTGGTGTGCCGCGCGGATGATGACCGCTGGACGACGGCGAGTGTTCGAGCCGCGGCTCAATCGTCCGATGGGCCGGTGATCTGCGTGCCGGGGCTGCAGACGTCGGCGTACATGACGCTGTCGATCATGCTTGGCGCGCGGCCGTCGCGCCCGATGGCTCGCGCGTTTGACACGATCGCGTCGAGTGTGGTTTCCGGCGAAGCGGATCTGGGCGTGCTGATCCATGAGGCCCAGATCACGTTTGCGGAGCAGGGCTTGCGGCTGGTGCAGGACCTGGGCGTGTGGTGGCAGGCGGAGACGGGGCTCCCGCTGCCGCTGGGGGCCAACGCGATCCTGCGTGATCTTGATGCTCGGTTCGGGGCTGGGAGCGTCCGAGAAGTCACGACGACGCTGCGCCGGTCGATTGACTATGCGCTGGCGCATCGGGCCGAGTCGCTGGAGTGTGCGCGGGGCTTCTCGCCCTTGAAGAGCGACGCGGAGCTTGAGGAGTACGTCTCGATGTATGTCAATGGGTTGACGGTGGACGCCGGGCAGCGCGGGCGTGAGGCGATCCAGCGGCTGCTGGAAGGTGGGGCAATGCTGGGAATGATCCCGGCGGTGCCCGTGGTCGAGTTATCGACCCCCGCGAACGGGTGATCGGGCGACGGTGAGCGTCGCGCGACCGTTGCCCGCGGGCGCTCGCCGGCTCGCTGGTAGAACACCTCAGAAACGCCGGTGTAGTGCGACTTCGGAGCAATCGGAGTTGCGATTTTTCGGCGTGCGTCCATACTTCTGGAGGAACTTCGGATGCCATTGGTCCGAATACCAGAGGACGGATTGTCCGCCAGCGTGCGCGATCGCTGTTGTCATGGTCGGTTGCGTTGATTGCGCGTCGTTGGCGTCGGTGGATGTGTAGCGGACTGGAGATGTCATGAATCAAGTACTTCGTCGGCGTGTGCGGCAGGGTGTTGTGTTCGGTGCCGTGACTGCGGTGCTGGCCGGGCTGGTCGGCCTCGTCTCGGCGACACCGCTGCTGAATACGCAACTCGAAGACTTCTACATGCACGGGTCGCAGCCGTATCCGAACGTGCCGGCGAACCCGAACTTTGATCCACTGCTCTCGCCGCAGAACTGCGCGTCGTGCCACGCCGATGAGTCGGGCATTCAGCCTGGGTCGTATTCGGTGCCGTACAACCGCTGGGCGTACAGCATGATGGCCCAGAGCTTCCGCGACCCGATCTTTCAGGCGCAGTTTGACATCACCGAGAAGGACGCGCCGTTCAGCGGCGACGGCTGCATGAAGTGTCATGCGCCGGCGGGCTGGCTGCAGGGTCGCGCGAACATCCCGGGCGCGACGACGCCGGCCGACGGCCAGAACTTTGCCGAGCCGGATCGCAGCGGCGTGAGCTGCTCGATCTGCCATCGCATGGTGGACCCGGTGGCCGATCCGGCGAACCCGCCGGTGGACGCCGCGGTGTTCGCGCAGCTCGCGGGCAATACGCCGCCGAACTTCCCGGCCGTCGGGCTTCAGCCGGGCGGGCCGCTGAACGCGGTCAACTCGTTCATCATCGATAACCGGAACAACCGGCGCGGGCCGTTTGATCCTGAGAACTGCTTCCATCTGGCGTACGAGTCCCCGTTCCACAAAGAGGCGGGCCTGTGCGCTGGATGCCACGACGTTTCGAACCCGGTGTACCTGAAGCAGGGCGACGGCTCGTACGCCCCCACGCCGATGGGCCAGGCCCATCCGACGGGCAACAAGTACGACATGTACCCGATGGACCGCACGTACTCCGAGTGGCTGATGTCGGACTTTGCAACGCCGACGGGCGTGCAGTTGACCGTGCCGAACCCCAACGTTGGCGATACCCCCGAGATCGTCGGTCGCTATAGCTACGACGGCGTGACGCGCACGATCCCGGAAGTTCCGACCGATCCGAGCAAGCTGGTGATCTTCAACGCCAACCTGTCGTACACGACGTGCCAGAGCTGTCACATGCCGCCGACGACGGGCTTCGGTGCTGATCCGAACCTTGGCTCGCCGCTGCGCACCAACGCGCCGGTGCACAACTTCACCGGCACCAACACCTGGGTGCTGCACGCGGTGCAGGATGTCTGGGGCGCCAGCGAGACGCTGATGCTCGACGACGTTCTTGTGCAGGAGTCGGTTGATCGGAACAAGTTCCGCATGACGCAGTCCAGCGACATGGAACTGACGTTTGAGGACTCTCAGCTCAAGGTCCGCATCTACAACAACGCCGGGCATAAGCTGCCTGGCGGGTTTGCCGAGGGTCGCCGGATGTGGATCAATGTGAAGTTCTTCGATGGTGCTGACACGCTGGTGGGCGAGCGCGGCGCATACGACAGCGCCACCGCGGTCATCACCGAAGCCGACACGAAGGTGTACGAGCTGATCCACGGCGTGGACGCGACGGTCTCGTTCCTGACGGGCCTGCCGATCGGCAAGAGCTTCCACCTGGACATCAACAACACGGTCGTCAAGGACAATCGCATCCCGCCTCGCGGCTTCACGAACGCTCGGTTCGCGGCGATTCAATCGGCGCCGGTCGGCACGACGTACGCCGATGGCCAGCATTGGGACGACACGTTCTTCGCTCTGCCGCCTGGCGCGGCTCGGGCCGAAGTGCAGGTCTTGCACCAGACGACCGGCAAGGATTACATCGAGTTCCTGCGCGACAATGCCACCACGATCCAGCCGCTGGGCAGCCCGAACAGCATGCCACAGCAGGGCACGTGGATCGCGCCGCCGGGCACGCCCATGGGCAACCTGACGACGGGCCAGATCGCGTACGCCCAGTGGGTCAAGTGGGGCAAGAGCGCACCGGTGGTGAAGGACAGCGGCTCAATCGTCTTCGCGGCCCCCCGCTGCTCGCCGGCGGATATCGCGTATGACGACGGCGCGGCGCTGCCGCCGCTCGGCGTGCCCGGTGGCACGAACAACGGCGTGACCGAGGGCGATTACAACTTGTTCTTCTCGGTCTTCTTCGACGCCGGGGCGGTGTGCGACATCGCCAACGATGATGGCTCGCCGCTGCCGCCGTTTGGCCTGCTCGCGACGAACAACGGCACGACGGAGGCCGACTACAACCTGTTCTTCTCGGTGTACTTCGACGGTTGCCCGTAAGGGCGGGGATCGAGGGATCGAGGGATCGAGGGATCGAGGGATCGAGGGATCGAGGGATCGAGGGATCGAGGGATCGAGGGA
>JAIEQQ010000561.1 GCA_019747615.1 Phycisphaerales bacterium | reverse complement strand
GGGACCGAGCGGGTGGGTGGGCGTCAGACGCTCTTGCCGACGATCAGCAGCGCGCCCATCACGGCCTGCGCGAGCGAGAACGCCGACTGGACGCCGAGCAATACGCCGATGGCTGTCCACGATCTGAGGCGGCCGCGAAACCACAGGACGGGAAGCACCGCGGTCGCGAGCCATACGAGCATGCACAGCGAGAAGAGCACCTCCTCGGAATGGAAACCGAAGAGCACGAGGATCATGAGGGGGAACAAGGTGATGCCGCCGAAGAAGAAGAACGCCTCCGAGGGTCTGTCGAACAATGACTGCAGGAGCAGGATGCCGAGCAGCGGCCACGGCAGCATGACGGCAACCGAACCGACGCACAGCGCCAGCGTGCGCAGCGGAGTACCGATCTTTGATGGGGCGAGCGCTCGGCTACCACCGATGGGCCCCGGTTCAGTCGCCGGATGGGTGGAGCGCACGATCGGTGGAATGATAGATTCGCTCACAGATCACCTCGTTGCCGGAGAGGCTTGCCCTCCTCGTCTGTCGCCGCCTTGGGCTTCTTGCCGTCGAGTGCCATCGCCTCTCGGATCGCGTCGGTCATTCTCCTCAGTTTTTCGGCTTCGTACGTTGGCTTCGGCTTGCCGTCGAACTTCGGCTGCATCTTGACCTTTGGCTCTGACAGTGTGCCGTCCTTCCAGATCGCCGCGACGGTCGCGGCGTGTTGAACGGGGCCGGCCGCTTCGCCGAACCACACGGGCTTGGAGATCTCGACGGAGTCCTGCGTCCGGGTCAGCGTGTAGACCTCGGCGTAATGCGGATCGAAGATGTGCAGACGCTCCGCGTCGCGGAACAAGACGAAACCCCAGCCGCCCGCAGCGAGTTCGGCCACTTTCTGGAGCGTGGCCGCGTCGGCGCCCAGAATGGGAAGCGCGCGTGTGCTGACGTATGCGCCGTTCTTGTCTGCGAAGACGTGATTGTGGAGGAGCCGGAAACTCCCCGCATCGAAGTTTGCCAACCGAGTGTCAGCGGACCAGACGTGTTGCGCGTCGGCGGCGTACGGAGCGTCGTTCCCGAAGGTCCGGAACGTGTCCACATCGGCGCCTTTGAGTCTGGTCGTGCACCAGTACGCGTGCTTTGCGTCGCGATAGAACCCCTGTTCGAGGTGCCGGAACGTCTCCGGGTCGGCGCCGTCAAGGCGTGTGAACTGGTAGTTGACGTTACGGTGGTCCCTCCACACCCACCCCGGATTGACTACTTGCGCTGTCGCCGCGTCGGCACCCGTGATCGGCACGTCGGTGCGCCAGACACGCTTGGCGTCCTTTGCCAGGCTGAAGTCCATGACCGCGAAGGTCGCGGGATCGGCGTCTGGAATCTCAACGACCCAGAACCGGCCGGGGCTGATCCACTTGAAATAGACCTTGTTCTTGTCCTTGGTGTATTCCTCGCTGAGCGCGACGAAGGTCGCGGCATCCACGTCGCTGGCAAGCACGACGCGGCGGCCGAGCGTCCGCTGGAAATCCTTCAGGGTCTCTCGGCCGGCCTGGTCGATCCGCTCGCCCTTGAAGTAGATGTAGTTCCCTCGTCGCACATACCCGTGCCCAAGTGATTGCTCCTCTGGGTGCTCGATCTCGGCGGAGGTCTCTTGGGACGTCGCCCCGGCCGTGCTTTCGGCGTCTTGGGGCGAGGCACCATCGCCTCGGACGATGGCGACCGTGAGGACAAGGCCGCTCAGCATTGAGAAAACCGCCATGATGGATACTCCAACTCGGCTTCGTACGTGCGACAAAGCGCGGTCCGCCACTCGTGACGGCCTCGCGCTGAATGACGACACTTACGGGAACTGCGCCGCCGTCGGTTGATCAGCATGTATAGGACAACCGCCGCAGAGCGTCTCTAGCGCACCGGGCAGCCCCGATGCAGAGGGACCTGCCCCTTCGCGCAATCTTCATAGTCCAGAGCGGGAAGGCTCGCACAGGCCTCCGCAGGCCTGCTCCGCGCCATCAACATCCTGTTGAACCTGCCGGATGTCCGCATCCGCACGGTGTCTCCGGGTCGCAAGACCCGGGGGTTGTCGTTTTGGGTTCGCTTCGAAGTACTCTACCTGACTGGCAAAGCAACAGGGGTCAGGCGGCCCGATCACCTGGCGGGTGGAGCGTGACCGGTCGCTCGCCAGATCCGGGCGAGAGTCACCATGTGGACCACACTGATGCCGATGTTGCTCAGAACGACCGGGTTCTGCAAGTCGCCGACGAGCAGCGGCGTCGCCAGCTTGTAGACCACCTGCACGAGCAAAAGGGTGGCCACCATTCGAGGATCTGATCGGACGAGCAGCAGCACCGACATGAGCGCGATCGCGAGGTAGACCGACAGCAGGATCTGCCTTGCGGCTGATGGACCTCCGTATGCGTTCGTGGTCCACGCGGCATCCGCGAGCAACCCGCCGCAGACCGGGATGAGGATCCCGATGTTCAGAATCAGCGAGAAGTAGATCATCGCGCGCATCAATAAACCTCGCGGAAGAGTCTGTCCTGTGCTCTCGCCGAGAGACTCGGTATGGCGCTGTACCTGCCGCAGCGTCGGATTCCCATGCCGTGTCTCTGGGGCCCTTGAAGGCCTGCTGTCATACCACCCCACGCCCGCTATTGATGAACCCCCGGGTGCCGTGAACCGGGGGTTGTCGTTTTTGGTGGTCTTGCCGCGCGGTGCAGCAAGGTCGAGACTGGCTACTTGTTCTCGGATTGCGAGACGGGAGCGGGCGAGGAATGGATGCTCTGGGTCGCGGGCTTGTCGAAGGCCTCAGGGTGGAGGTACTTGCCCTTCTCGGTGCCGACCTTGTCGACGCCGTTGGGGATGCGGTTCTTCTCCGCCCACGCATCCTTGCGGATGCCGGTGATCTGCCAGGACACCTTGAGGTTGCCTCGGCTGGAGCGGAGGGTGAACTGGTTGCCCTTGACCTCGCGGACCACCTTGGCCCAGAGGAAAACTCCCATGTCATCGTTCTCGTCGATGACCGTAAGCTGATATCGGAAGTCACGGTTGAGGGCCTCAAAGTAGTCCGGCAGCGTAATCGTCGCGTAGCCCTGGCCATCAGTTGTCACGTTGCCGTTGTAGATGTTCATCATGTCCGGCGACTCGACGAAGGAGTGGTAGAGGTACTTGTTCTCCGGGTCGAGCGGGTGGTCGATCTTGAAGGAGCCGCCGCCTTTGGAGAGCGAGCCCGTCACCGAGAGGTTGCCGGCGCTGGACAGTTGCATCCGGGCGGTACCGCCGGCGGGGGTGGTGGCACCGTCGGTGTACCACACAAAGCCGCCGCCGCTGGTGACAAACCTTAGGAAGAAGCCGGGCCGCTGCGAGTACAGCCCAAGGTCGGCGGTGATGACGGCATTCGCTCCGTCAGTGATAACACCATTGTTCACGCGGATGCGACCGGCAAAGGTCTGCATGTCGCCTGCGAAGGTGTTGTTGACATTCAGGCGGGGGATGTTGCCTGAGAGCAATCCATCAGCCAACGTGCCCGCGCTGAGGTTTGAAGCGTTCAGCCCCGTGAGCCCAGTGCCCGAGCCGGTGAACGCCGAGGCCGTAATCGTCCCAGCGGAGAAGTTGCCCGAGCCATCACGCAGCACGAGCGTGCTCGGAGTGCTCAGGTTGGTGCCAGTCGTTCGTGCGTTGGCCAGCGTGCCGCCCGTGATGTTGGACGCATTGGTGTAGAAAGAAGGCGGCTGTCCAACGAGTAGAAGTGCATTGCTCGCCGTCGTTGCGGTCGTTGCATTTCCGGCCGTCGTTGCAGATACTGCGTTGCCGTTGAGTGCCGCGCTGATAGTGCCAGCGGAGAAGTTGCCGGAGGCATCGCGCAGGACGAGCGTGCTGGGAGTGCTCAGGGTGGTGCCAGTTGTTCGTGCGTTGGCCAGCGTATCGGTGGTAATGTTCGATGCGCTCGTGTAAAACGACGCGGGCTGTCCGTTGAGTAGACCTGCGTTGCTCGCCGTGACTGCGGTCGTTGCCGTGGTGGCGTTGCCGTTCAGGGCAGCAGTAATCGTCCCTGCGGAAAAGTTGCCGCCGCGGCGGTTTGGGGCGGGTTGCCGAGCGCATCGCTGGCCTGCAGCAGCGCCTCAACATGCGAGTGCGGGTCGGGGTTCAGTTGCGCGTGGTGGAGGAGCCATTTCGGGTCGGCGTCCATCTCCGCGATCGTCACGCGGATCGATCGGACAAGCGGGCGGGCCCACGCCGCGTCGCGCTGCGCGGGCGTGGCGCGAGCGATCAGTTTCGCGCAGCCAAATCGATACAGGGGTTGCTCGCTGGTGATCGTGCGTTCAAGATCGGCGCTGAAACCCGGTACCTTCAGAGCCCGCGTGATGAGCAGGGCGCACGTCGCGTCGTCCGGAGCTTCGGGAAGCCGCGCGGCGAAGACCCACAGCGGCGTCTCGGCGCCGGCCTCGGCCACGTCCGACGCGATGCGCTCGGCGATCGGAGTCTCGCGGATCTTCCGCCACTTCTCGTCAAACGCCTGATCCGACACGCGCGTTGCCTCGCGATTGCTCGCACGTTGCACGAGCGCCGCGCGGAGCCCGAGCGACCCGAGCACGTAGCCGGCAAGTGCGCCAACGACCAGCACGCCCCCGAGCCCGCGCAACAGTGCGAGCCCGCGTGATGACGATGGATCCATCCACGCGCACACCAGCAACATCACCACCGTCGCCAGCGGCACCAGAACGCCGCACACGACGCCGATCGGCACCACCGCTCGCCCGAATGTGTTCTTCCCCTCCATCCACACGCCCAGGGCCCCGCCCGCGGCAAGGCACACCCCGAGCATCACGACCGTTGCGACCGCCGTCGGCACCAGCGGCGTGCCGCTGACCCAGTCAAAGCCGCCCCGCCCAACGCAGATCCACGTCGCGAGCATCAGCGCGACG
>JAIEQQ010000629.1 GCA_019747615.1 Phycisphaerales bacterium | reverse complement strand
CAAGCAGACCGGAGCCCAGCGCACTGAACAACACGAACAGCCCGCGGCTCCAGAGCCCCGAGCGATCTCTCACCGCCACGCCCCGCTCCGGATCATCACGACGCGCAAACCCCTCGCCCACGAACACGACAAAAACCAGCAACCAGAAGTACGCCGAGCCCAGCACGCGGAGCAGCCGATGCGTGTCGCGCCCCTCGATGCCGCTGGCCCGTGAATCCAACGCGTTCACAACATCCGCATCGATCCAGTGCGCCAGCGGCAGGAGCACGAGTGCCGCGAACAGCACCCCGATCACAAATCGCGGCGTGCGTGATCCCAACTTCGTGTTCGCGTTCAATGACGTCATCTCGCGACAGCTCTCCAGGTGCCCACTCACCACGCGACAGCGAACCCCAGGATCACCAAAAGAACGAGCAAGAGCACGACGACACCGGCCGCAACGCCGACCGCGACTTCAACGCCGCTGCGACGCCAGAACGGCCCGTGTTCGCCCGAGGTGTCGCCCAGGAGCGGTCCGAGTGTCACCGCGGCGCGGGTTCGCGGCGTGCCGCACTCGGGGCACGTGACACGATCGCTCGGCAAGTGCCGCACGTCGTACCCGCACTCCAGGCACGACTCGGACGGGTCAGCCTCGGTCCCAGCCGCCTCCGCCGCCGCGGCGAGTTCCTCGGGATCAAAGTCCACCGACTCGGTTCGCACGGACTCGAGCGCCACGCGTGCGCGATCCAGATCCATGCGGCGCACCATGACCACCGCCTGCGACGGCGCCTCGGCCCGCATTCCCGCCAGATTCCCGCCGAAGACCGTCGCCGGCACGTCCACCGCCTCCAGCGCCCGCACGATCGCGTGCGCGACGAACTCGGTCGGCACGCTCACGAGCATGACAGGTTGGAATGGATCCTGCTGTTTCAAAGCGATCGCTCCGAGACACGAGTGTACTCCACTACACTCGTGACCTGATCGGGCCAGCGCCCGGTGGATCGCTCGTTCGCTCGTTCCCTCGTTCCCTCGTTCCCTTGATGCCCTCGGCCCTCATCCCTCGGCCCTTCCGCCCCACCCATGCCCACCGAAGCGAATCCCGAGGGCCCGCACGCATCGCGACTGGGCATCGGCCTGATCCTGCTCACGCTGTTGTCCTGGGCCAGCATCCCGCTGTTTCTGCGGTCGCTCTCGACGCAGCACCATCTGGACCCGTTCACCGCCAACGGCTATCGCTACGCGATCAGTGCGCTCTTCTGGCTGCCGTTTCTCATCCTGGCCCGGCGCTCGCGGACATTGCCGACGGCGCTGCTGACGGCCGCGATCGTGCCGACGGTGTTCAATCTCATGGGCCAGACCGCGTTCGCGTGGGGCCCGGCGCTGCTGCCGCCGGGGTTCTTCAGCTTTGTCTTCCGAGTGCAGATCGTCTTTGTCACGCTGGGGGCGTATCTGATGTTTCCCAGCGAGCGCGCGGCGCTGCGGCGGCCTTCGTACTGGGCGGGCCTGGCGCTGGTCGTCGCCGGGTCGGTCGGGCTGATCTCGTTTCAGGACGCGGCCCCCGGAGCGCCGGCTCCCGGCGCGCACGTTGACGACCCGGCCCTCATGGCCCTGGGCATCGGCGTCTCGCTGCTCAGCGGCGTCATGTTCGCCGGATACGCCCTGAGCGTGCGCCGATTCGTCAGCACCTACTCGCCGGTCACCAGCTTCGGCGTCATCTGTCAGTACACCGCGATCGGTGCGCTGCTGATCATGCTCATGGCCCCGCTGCTGAACCCGGTCCTTCCGGCCTCGATGCTCAAGGCGGACCCGACGCTGCCGCTGACCGCCTTCGGCCTGCACGCCTGGATGCTGCTGCTCGCGTCGTCGTTCATCGGCATCGCGATCAGCCACGTATCGTATTACGCCAGCATCAAGCGGCTCGGTGTCAGCGTCTCGAGCGGGATCATCCAGCTTCAGCCGATTGTCACCGCCCTGGCGTCGCTGGTCATCTTTGACGAGCGACTCAACGCGATGCAGTGGGCCAGCGGGACGCTGGGCATCTTCGGCGCGATCCTCATGCTCTCGGTCGGTCGCCAAAAGACGCCCGCACCATCCGATTGACCCTCTGTCACATCGCGCCGGCCACCATCACGGGCAGCCACCGAAGTACACCGCGAAGAAGAGGTTGTAGTCGCCCTCGGTGGTGCCGTTGTTGGTGTCAAAGATGCCGAACGGCGGGAGCGGAGAGCCGTCGTCGTTGGCGATGTCGCAGACCGCACCGGCGTCGAAGTACTGGGCGAAGAACAGGTTGTAATCGGCCTCGGTAACGCCGTTGTTCGTCTCGCCGCAGGCGCCGATCGGCGGCAGGGGTGCGCCGTTGTCGAACGCGATGTCCGCCGGTGAGCAGCGGGATTGGACCGTGAGCGTCGCGGCCTGGCTGGTCACACTGCCGCAGGAGTTGCTGACGACACAGTCATAGCTGCCGGCGCTGGCGGCGCTGGTCGAGTTGATCGTGTACGTCGCGCCGGTGGCCCCAAGGATGGGCACGGTGTTGAGACGCCACTGGAACGTCGGCGTCGGCGTGCCGGTGGCCGATACGCTGAACGACGCGCTGTCGGTGGCGCAGACCGTGAGGCTCACGGGGTTCGAGGTGATCTGCGGGCAGACGGAGGTCACGATCGGCGGTGTGCAGGTCGTCGGCGTCGTCGTGGAGACGACCAAGCCGAATGCGCGGATGTTGCCGATGTCATCCGCCGCATTGTCTACGACGCGGAGCGTCCAGGTTCCGTTGGGGTTCAAGCCATTGAATGCCGACAGCGGCGACGCAGGCGTGAACGTGCCGGTGAACGGCGCGCTCGACGCCGGGCGGCCCTGGATGGAAACACTGCCAGCATCATCCAGCACCGTGTTGCAGAAGTTGTTCCCGCCCCCACCAGTGCCGCTGATCAGCGTGACGGTCGTGCCGGTCGGGCTCTGGAGCGTGACGGTCAGGTCCGCGACAAACGTGTGGTCGAGACCGACGGTCGTCGAGCCGATCGTGGTGTTGCACGTGGTGCCGTTGAAGCGGAAGTTGAGGTCAGAGATCGAGCCGGACAGGCCCGAAACCAGCAGCGTGGCGGTGGCGCCCGCGGGGGTGTTGTCCGGGATCGCAACGACGGCGCCGGAGTAGTTGATTGTCTGCGTCGTGTTCGTGCCCGGCAGCCCGGTGGCCAGGGTGAACCCGAACGAGCCGCTGCCCTGCGTCGACGTCACGTTCATTGTCAGCGAGATCGGCGCGCCGCAGATGTGCGAGGGGCTGACGTTCAGCACGTAGAACGTGCTGTTGC
This sequence comes from Phycisphaerales bacterium, assembly GCA_019747615.1. The sequence continues at coordinate 1,608 of JAIEQQ010000629.1, read as the reverse complement.
TGCCGGTGCCGCCGGCGGAACTCAGGTTCGGGTACGCTGAGGCATTGGTCGTCACGCTCACGGTCGGTGTGTTGGAGACCAGCGTCGCGTTGACACCCGTTGCCGTCGAAGCGCCGTTGTTGATGACCGGCACCGTCAGACGGATCGCGGTCTCGCCCGGATCGATGCGGCCGTTGGAGTTGCCGTTGCCGGTGGTATCGCTGATGACATTCGCGCCGGTCCCGGCGAAGGCGACGCCGGCGGGCGCCGCGGTGACGGTGATCGCGCCGCCCTGGTTCACGTTATAGAAGATGTTGCCGACCGCACGAACGCGCACGCGCCCGTTGGTCGTTGGCGTGTTGGGGACCGTCACGCTCTGCGAGCCGTCGTTGGGTGTGCTGGCCAGGAGTACGGTGGGGAATGTCAGGCCGCCGTCGGTCGAGAACTCGATGGCGACGTTGGCGGTGTTGATGCCGCTGCCGGTGGTGCCGGCGACGTTCCAGGTGACCGTTTGCGTGCTGGTGCCGATCCACGACACGGCGCTGGCGGGCGAGGTCACGGTGAACGCCGAGCCGGTGCTGGCGACCACGAGCGTGATGTCAGCTTGGTTGATGCCGCCGCCACCGGCGCGGTTGTCGCGCACCGTCACTCGCCAGGGCCACGACGCGCGCGCGAATGAAGGCAGCTCTTCGGAGGTGCTGGTCGTGTTCGCCAGCACGGTCGCAAGCGCCGGCACGAATCGTGTCGGGCTCGTCGTGGCGACGCGCGAGCGCGTGAGCGGGCTGGACCCGTTGTCCGCCGCCGCGAGGCTCTGGGCCGGGCCGAGTGCTCGCTCCTCCCAGCAGTACGTCAGGACGTCGGCGCCGTTGGCGTCGCTGCCGGTCGCAGTGAGAAAGAACGGCGTGCCGGTAGGGATCGTGAAGTTGCCCGGCCCGGCAACTGTCGGAATCGCGTTGCCAGTGGACGTGAGAACGCCGCACGATGCGCCGCCACCGCCGAGCTCGACATACGCGCGCATCTGGTCGTAGCTGACTGTGTGGAAGTACGCGTCGGAGTTGCTCTGGACATTGTCCGGGCTGCAAATGCCGGCGTACCCCATGATCGTCGTCGCCGAGCCGGGCTCGTACGCCGTCGCGGCGTTTCGATTGCCTGAGCACGAGCCTGACGTGCTGTTGAACGTGTGCTCAGCCCCGAACTGGTGGCCCATCTCGTGGATGACAAAGTCGATGTAGAACGGGTCACCCGTCGGGGCGGCGCGCCCGGTCGTCCCGCGGGCCTTCTGCGTGCCGATGCACACGCTGCCGAGGGATGCGACCCCGCCCGAGGCTGTCGAGAACACGTGCCCGATGTCGTAGTTGGCCGAGCCGATGGCGGTGGTGAGGTTGTTTTGGTTCTCGGTCAGCATCGCGCCGCCGTTGTTATTGGTGTACGGATCGGTCAGCCCGTCGGTGTAGACGATGGTCGAGTTGTTCGCGATCAGCGTGAGCCTGATCGCGGCCTCGACCTCAAACACGCCCACGACGCGGTTGACCGCGGTCACGATCGCCGCCTGGCCGAGCGCCACGGTGCCGCCGTGAAACGCGGTGTACTCGCCGGTCGCCGCGACCGCGAGGCGGTACGTGCGAAGCT
>JAIEQQ010000438.1 GCA_019747615.1 Phycisphaerales bacterium | reverse complement strand
CGGCGGAGGAATGAGTCGATGTACGAGCTGCCGCCGTAGCCGGCCTTGCCGGCGCGGTGGTGGATGACGATCTCTTTCGGGTTCGCGTCGATCGTGGGCAGGCTGCCGCCCCAATCGCGGACGTTGGTGCCGCTGGTGACCATCGCGCGGAACATGCCCCACCCCCCAAATTCTGCCAGCGGTCGTTGTAGGTGAAGATGAACCAGAGGTTGGCGGCTTCGACGGTGCCGTTGGGCACGTCCACGTCGACGGTGCCGGGGCGCGTGGCGTCGTAGTGCCAGGCGATGCGGTAGCCGAGGGCGCACTGGTCCGCAGGACCGGACCAGTGGCACGTTCAAGGCCACGCTCCCCCTCTTCATTCAATAGTGGTACTTCGGCTCCCAGCCGTTCGCGCCATCCTTGAGAAGGTCCAGCAGTGGCCACACCGGGCAGAAAGGATCACCCGGGCCGAGTTGCTGCGAGCGTGAGACTCGGGTGATCGTGCCGTCGGCGGCCTTGTGAAACGCGCTGAGGCCGGGGATCACGCCCCCCCCACCGCCCTTGGCACTCTCAAACCCCATGTCCTTGGCGAACGTGGTGCCCGCGATGGAGACCACCGGGAATGTCCACTTGCGGCCCGAGGCGAACGCCGCGGCGGCCTGCGGATCATCCGGCGTGCTGAGCACGAACGCGGTGCGGCTCGCCAAGTGGTTGTACAGACCGTTGAACCCATCGGCCCAGAGCGTGCAATACACGCACCCGCGGCCCATGTTGTGGACGACAATCAGATCGCGCCCGCCGCCGAAAAGCTCCGACAGCTTGACCTCCGAGCCGCTGCCGGCCATGCGCAGCCTGTAGTCGCTGACGGACGCCCCAAAGCCCGGCTGGCTCCGCTGAGCCTTCAACGCCGCGGCGAGCCGGGCCTGAGCCTCTTCGACCTCGCTCGTGAGGCGGTCGATCTCGGGGTTGGTTTGGACCTGGCCGCGGATCGGCAGGGGTGTGTCGTTTGACATGCGAGTGCTCTGGTTGGGCGATGAGCGGGGACGCGGGTGGCTCGGGGCGATGTCGTTGCGTGCGGATGGCCCGTGCCGCGGGGAAACGGTAGCGGGGGCGGGTGCGAGGCGCAGGGGCGTGGAATTGATCGCGCGTCGCCCGCTGGGCGGGACCTCACAGCTACGGCGTGGGGCGGCCCGGCGGGCCGGGGAAATCCGACGACAAACGTGGGACACTCCCGCTGGGTTCGGGTTCAGCCCGGCGGATGCAACCGGAGGAAGGCGGTGAGCGGATAGTGGCCTTCCGTGGTGCGGCCGCTCGCGTCCTCTGCCCGTCGCCCGCACTCCTGATTTCACTCCGAATCCACCACAAGTCCTTGCGGGCAAACGAGTTGACGGGCGGGCGGGCATCGGTTATACACTCGGCCCCGCGTCCTTGTCCCCCCACCCCCACGCACCCCGCGTGTGCGTACGGGCGGCCTATTGTCGGCACTGGTCTTTGCTCGGTTCGGGTCCGGCCGGAAACCACATCGGAAATTTCGTCGCGTCAGGAGCCTCATTGTGCACATCGTCACCAAGATTCTCATCGTTTTCGGCGCCATCCTCTGCATCCTGCTTTCGGCGCTGACCGTGTCGCTGGCGGGCAATACTGAGGCTGTGCGCGGGGCGTACGCCGCGGAGCGCGATGCCAAGATCGCCGCGCAGGCGGAGCTCGCGGTCGAGCGGTCCGAGTCGGCGAAGCTGACGGCCGCCGCGGCGGTCGAGAAAGAGCCCCTGGTTCGCGTCGCTCAGGAGGCCGAGGCCAAGCTTCGCGCCCTTGAGACCGAGCGGAACACGCTGAAGGCTGAGAAGTCTGAGGCCCAGGGCCAGGTGGACACGCTCCGCAACCAGTTCAATGAGTTGACCGTGACCACGCAGACGCAGGCGTCGCTGGTCAAGAGCCTGAAGGACGAGCTGGACGCCAGCCGCAAGGCCTCGCTGGACACCGCCAAGCAGCTCGCCGAGGTGATCGAGCGACTGAACGAGTCCGAGCGCCTTCGCGGCGTGCTGGACCAGACCGCCCGCTCGCTGCGTGAGCAGCTCGAAGAGACCAAGCTCGCCAGCGCCGCTGGCGGAGCCGCGGCGGGCTCGCCCGTTGGCAGCAGCGTCGCTCGCGCCGTTGAACTCGCCGGTGCACGCGTCAGCGGCCGGATCGTCCGCACGTTCAAGAGCCCCGCGGGCGAAGAGATGGCTTCAGTGAACATCGGCAGCGGCACGGGCCTGAAGGTCAACACCAAGCTCAACATCGTCCGCGACGGGTTCGTCGCGTCGCTGGTGATCACGGCGGTGGACGTGTCCGAGTCCGTCGGTCGCATCGAGAAGCTCGGCCGCGAGGTCGAGGTTCGTGCGGACGACCTGGTGCTGAGCCGTTTGGACTGAGCTCGGGAAAGTCGCGAATCGCGAGGACGGGCCTTTGGTTTTCCTCGATTGCCGATTGCCGAATCCCGATTGCCGGCACACCTGATTGCTGACCCCTGACAACTGATTGCTGACAACTGACCGAAGGATTGACCATGAGCCAGTATGGGATGCAGATGCCGGGCGGGATGCAGAGCCGCGGGCCGTCGATGAGTGTGTATACGGGCTTGCTGCTGATTGCGGTGGTGTGCATGGTGGCTGCGTGCGCCGTGGCGTACACCGCCGCGGCTCGGGTCGCGCCCAAGGGCGATGTCTTCTCGGTCCACGTTCCGGGCGATCAGGGCAAGCCGGCGAAGATTGAGCTGGCGAACTGAGGGGAGCTGTCAGCCGCCAGCGTTCAGCCTTCAGCGGGCATCGAGGCTCGTCGTCGCGGCGGCTTTCGGGCCAAGCTTTCGGCCCAAATGGACTTGACACGGGGGCTGAGAAGACTATCTTTCCACCCGCGCCGGAGTTGACATACGGCGCGGCGTACGAGCGGAGCCAGAGCGGCCACGTCCGAACCCGGACCGAGCCTCCCCGGCCCCCGAATGTACGGTCCAACGACAGAGCAGACCCGGGGCGGTAGCTCAATTGGTTAGAGTACCGGACTGTCGATCCGGTGGTTGCGGGTTCGAGTCCCGTCCGCCTCGTTTGCAGAAAGGGCCTGGTTTTCCAGGCTCTTTTCATTTTTGTGAATCGTGCTGTCAGAGGGCCGAATGCGGTGCCCTGGCAACCCGCCACTTCACGCCGCGATGTTTGGTCGAGCGGGTTGGCTGATCGAGTTGAGCCAGGCGGCGCACGTTGACAACAGCTTGGCTTTTTCGATCGGCTTGGTGGCGTAGTCGTCGCAGCCTGCGTCGAGGCATCGCGCGCGGTCCTCGGCCATGGCGTGGGCGGTGAGGGCGATGATGGGGATCGAGTTTCGGCGGGCCCGCAGCTCGCGTGCGAGGGCGTAGCCGTCGACCTCAGGCATCTGCATGTCGGTCAGGAGGAGATCGAACGGCGCGTCGCTGGCCGCGGCGTGTTCGATCATGTCCAGGGCGATGCGCCCGTTGGCGGCGATCTCGACGGTTGCGCCGGCTTTGCGGAGATGGAACGCGATGAGGCGTTGGTTGTCCTCGCCATCTTCGGCCAGGAGGATGCGGCCCTGGAGTTTCACTTCGGACTGGTCGGCGGCCTTCTTCGGCGTCGAGGCGTCGAGGCTGGCGACCAAAGGCGAGCCGGGGACGGGCTCGAGTGGGAGCGCGACGCGGAAGCAGGAGCCGCGGCCGGGCTCGGTGCGCAGGAGCTTTGCGTCTCCGCCCATGATGGCCGCGAGGCGGCGGCAGATCGTGAGTCCAAGGCCGGTGCCGCCGAACCGACGCGTCATGGTGTCGTCGGCTTGCCCGAAGGCGTGGAACAGGCGACCGGCCTGGTCGTTGGTCATGCCGACGCCGGTGTCCTCGACGTCGATTACGAGGCTCGACGTGCCGTCGCGCGTCGCGACGCTGGCGATGATGGTGACGCCGCCGGACTCGGTGAACTTGATCGCGTTGCCCGTCAGATTCATCAGGATCTGCCGCAGGCGGGTGGGATCGGTCAGGATGTGCTCGGGGACCGGCGTGGCCAGGGTCGTCGAGAGCGATAGTCCCTTGCCACTGGCCTTGGGGCGCATGAGGCATTCGACGTCTTGCAGCACGCTCGGCAGTCGCGTCGCGATCCGCTCGACAGTCATCTTGTCAGCCTCGATCTTCGACAGGTCCAGGATGTCGTTGATGACCGTGAGCAAGTGCTGGCCCGCGTTCTTGATGGTGTCGAGCATCTGGATCCGCTGCGGCGGCGCAGTGGCGATGTCCACCTCCTCACGCAAGAGCTCGGTGAACCCCACGATCGCTGTCAAAGGAGTCCTGATCTCATGGCTCATGTTGGCCAGGAACGCGCTCTTGGCTCGGCTCGCGGACTCGGCGGAGCGGCACGCCGCCTCCAACTGGGCATAGGCATCCCTGAGTTGTGCTTCGTCGTGCCTCTGCTGGGTCACATCGCTCTCGATCGCCATGAAGCCCGTCAGGTCGCCCGCTTCGCTCCGAATGGGCGCGACCTCGATCGCGATCGTGTACTCACGGCCGCTCTTGCCGTAGTTGACCAGTTCGGCGGTGACAGCCTGCCCAGCGGCGAGGGCCCGGCCGACGCGTGCGGCCTCGATCTTGTCCGTTCCCGGACCTTGCAGCAGATCCCCCGGCTTGCGGCCCTTGGCCTCGTCGAGCGTGTATCCAGTGATACGCGTGAACCCCTCGTTGACCCATTCGACACGCCCGCGCATGTCGGCGATGATCACAGCGTTGGTCGTCCGGCGTGCGATCTCGGCCAACCGTTCGGCCGACACCTTGGCAGCTTCCAGTTCGAGCGTCATCGCCCGTGCGAGCGAGATCGCCCGCGTCCGACCGCACCCCAGCGTCCACACGATCCCGGCCAGCAGCAC
>JAIEQQ010000569.1 GCA_019747615.1 Phycisphaerales bacterium | reverse complement strand
AGTCAGATGCTCATCGTGCGGGAGTGGTGGCGGGCCCGGGCGGCGAATTCTGGCGCGTCGCGCCCGGGGCGGACGGGACGGGGGCGGTGGGGGTGGTGGGGGCCGCCGCGGGTGTCATCGATGCGTCGGGCCTGCGGCGGGCGGGTGCGCCATCGCCCCGACCTTCACCTGGGCCACCAGGGCCCGCTGCTGGGCCGGGACCGGCCGCTGGCGCGCCGGGGCCGCCAGCTCGCGAGCGAGGCATCGGCTCGATCCGTCCGTCGGGCAGCAGGTTCATGCCCACGACGGCGAGTTGCTCTTTGGACCACGGGCGATCGATCTGCTCGCCGGGAAGCGCGGCGCGCAGGAGCACACGCTGGCCATCGCTGATGCCGGCGGCGACCTCGGCCAGGCGATCGCTGCGCCGGCCGATGCGCACCGGCACGCGGGCGAAGTTGTCACCCTCGGGAACAAGGACGTAGCGGACCAAGCCGTCAACGAAGACCGACTGGATTGGCACCGCCAATGTGTTCTCGGCGCGGTCGAGCATGATCTCCGCCTCGCAGCGCATCGACGGCTTCAGCGGGATGTCCACGGCGTTCATGTCGAGCTTGATCTTGACGGTGTACTCGCGCAGGTTCGGATCGCGCATGCCGCCGCTCTCGGCAATCACGCCGACGGATAACACGGTGGCGCTGACGGTCTTGCCCGCCAGGGCGTCGATCCGAACGTTGGCCTTCATCCCCTCGCGGATGCGCCCGCTGATCGACTCGTGTACCCGCACCGACGCGACCATCTCGCTGGTATCCGGCAGCACGATCAGCGGCGTGTTCCGCTTCACCACGCGCCCGACATCCAGAGCACCCTCGCTGTTGCCGCCCCAGCGGTCGCGATTCAGGCTCGTTGCGTAGACCACCAGCCCGTCGCTGGGGGCCTTGATCGTCGCGGCGTCGAACTGCTCGCGCAGCTTCGTCAGCTTCGTTGTTCGCAGCGAGAGCTGCTGGCGCTTGTTGTTGCGTTCGGCCTCTTTCGTGCCGATCAGCGACGCGTTCTGACGGCCGGTGCGGTCCAGCTCCGCCTTGGCCTGATCGACGGCGGATTGCTTGGTCTTCTGATCCTTGGGGAACTGGAACTCGTTGTAGACGGTGCGATCGAGCTCGGCGGTCTTCAGAGCCGCGTCGGCTTCGAGAAACTGCACTTCGTCACGCTTGAGCTCGTCGCGAGAGAGAAAGCCCTGCTTCTCAAGCGCCAGTGACCGCTCATATTTCTCCTTCAGGCGATCCAGCTCGCGCACGGCCCGCTCGTACGCCAAGTCGTTGGCCTGACGTTTGCTCTTGACATCGCCCTCGAGCCACTGGAGCAGATCCAGCTCGGCCAGCTCGACTTCGAGCTTCTTCTTGGCCATGGACGATTCGTTGTCCGAGAGCTGGATGAGGTAGTTGTTCTCAGCGGTGGCAAGCTCGGCGCGAGCGGTCTCGACGCGCAGGGACTCTTCGTCGATCTGCGTCTGGATCGAGTCGGAGTTCAGGCGGAGCAGCACATCGCCCTGCTTGACGAGCGTGCCTTCGCGAACGATCTCGGTGATGGCGGTGTCCTGCTCGATCTGGCTGCGCAGGTCGACCTGCCGCAGCGCTTCGAGCTCGCCGGTGGCGGTCGTGGTGATGTCGAACGTGACGACCTTCGCGGTGCCGATGTCGGGCGCATCGTTCGGTTCGTCGGACCGTTGCGCGGGACGGACGCCGAGCATGGAGCCGACGGCAACTCCGGCCAGTGCGAGCCCGCAGAAGGCCAGCAGGATGCGGGGGCCGCGGCGTGTCCAGGATCGAGCGGGTTTGACGATCTGGTCGCTCATACGTTCAACATCCTTCGCGTGCTTGTGCCGGACGCTCGCACGAATCGTCGGGTTTCAGCGATCGCGGCTGATCGCTCGCAGAAGCGGGCATCATCCTTCAGCTCCACCATTGTAGATGGCAAACGTTCGGATGGGTTGCCTCGGTGGAGCCATAATCTCATGCCATGCCCGGAAAGTCGCCCACGCTCACCAACCTGATCGGTTCCAAGCACGTTCTGCTGGTGTTCGCGACGCCCATGGAGGCCCGCGGGGCGCTGGTGCCTTCTGGGCTCGCGACCGCAGCGGCGATCGATGCGATTGAGCCGTGGACGCGCGCCACGATTGCCCCGCATCTGGATCTGGCGATCAGCGGCGTCGGCAAGGCCAACGCGGCGGGGTGCGTTGCGCGGGTGGCGGATCCGGCCCGCCACGCGCTGATCGTGAGCGCCGGGATCGCCGGGTGGCTGGCGCTCCGAGAAACTCCGGCCACTCCCGCCCCGCCGCTCGGCACCACGATCATCGCGGACCGTTGCACCTTCGCCGACGAGGGCATCGAGACTCCGAACAGGTTTCTCTCGCTCGATTGCGCTGGATTCCCCCCGCGGGTGAAGGGTACGAGCACCGATTCTCAGACTCGATGGTCCGAGATGTCGTACAGCGTTGACCCGAGGTTCATTGAGGCGACGACCAGCGCACTCGGCTCACAAGTTCCTTGGCTTGTCGGTGAGATCGCGACGGTCTCGACCTGTTCCGGTACCGATGCGCGTGTCGCGGAGATGTGTACCCGAACGGAGGCCATCGCCGAGGCGATGGAGGGCGCCGCGGTCGCGCTCGTTGGCGACATTCTGGGCATTCCCGTTGCCGAGATCCGCTGCATCAGCAACACCACCGGCGACCGCGACCGGCAGGAGTGGGACATCCGTCTGGCCCTTCAGCAACTGTCGCGGGTTCTCGGGCCTCTGTTCGCATTCTGAGCGTTTGTCAGCACTCGCGTCCCGCACCGATCGCGACACTGTTCGGATTGCGCCGTCTGTGTCGCTCGGGCGATGCCTGATTCCGACGCCTTGACACGCCGGCCGCTGGTATTGCGGCACCTTCGGCTCGATGTATCTCCGTCCGACCACGCAACGGGGCCTCCTCCCCCGGCGCGGTCGACGGAGGCACCCACGGATGTTTGGTCGCACGCTCAGTCGATTTTCGCTCGGGGGCTTTCTCGGCTCGGCCAAACGGCCGGTCGCGATCGACTTTGGCACAAGCAGCCTGAAGGTGCTCCAGCTCAGCGATGACACGCCGGCAACGATTCTGGCGGCCGTCTCGCTCCCGACGCCTTCGAATCTCATGAACGATGGCCCGAAGCGCTTCGCATTCCAGGCCGAGCAACTGCCGGGGCTGCTGAAGTCCGCCGGCATTAGCGGGCAGCGTGCGGTCGCTTCGATCCCCCATTGGGCGTGCAGCGTGCGACACCTGCAGGTCGGCGGCGTGGATCAGTACAACGCCGCATCGATGACCGCCAGCATGTTGGCCAGTGAGCTGAACTGTGAGCCCGGCGCGCTGATGTGTCGGCCCGTGGTCGTTCACGGCGCCAATGCGGGCGGCGCGACCGGTAGCGGCAAGGCCGAGATCATCGCCATGGCGACCGGCGTGGGGATCGTTCAGCGGATCATGGACGTCTTGCGGGCATCGCGGATGAGGTGCGTGGGCATTCAGCCGACGGCTTCGGCGCTCACCAGCGCGTTCGAATACATGACCGCCCGGGACTCGGATGCGTCGCTCGTTTCGCTGTATGTGGATCTTGGCGGTGCGAGCACGACGGTCACGATCGCGCACGGGCGTGAGCTGTGCTTTGCCAAGACGATCGACCTGGGCGGGAACTTCATCGACCAGACCGTTGCGCACGCAACCCAATGCACGGTGACAGAAGCCATGGAGCGCCGCCTGCAGCGGGCGCAGCAATACTCGATGGCACCGGTGGCGGGCGCGGCGCCGGCGCCGAGATCCATGACGCCGAGCAAGCCGATGACCGGTGGCGCGATGCCGCACATGGACGCCGCGATGAACTTGGCCAAGGCCGGCAGCGCGATCGCCGATGAGCGCCGGACGGCGCAGCCGCCGACGGGATGTGCGACGCCCGAGGGCGAGATCGATCGCGAGCTTGCCGAGCCGCTGGGCGTGATCGAGGACGAGATCCGACTCTGCCTGCGGTATCACGACGCGCTCTTCCCGGGCATCAAGATCGGGCGTGCGGTGTTCTGCGGCGGCGAGGCCCGGCATACCGGCCTGTGCCAGCACATTGCCAAAGCCCTGCGCCTGCCGGCGCACGTCGCCGATCCGCTGGCCCGCTTTGCTCGCAAGGCGAGACCCTCACCCAACGCCATTGATCTCGCGAAGCCGCAGCCCGGTTGGGCGGTGTGTGCCGGTCTGGCGACCGGCCCGACGGATCTCTGATGGTGATCGCCGACCGCTGACACGAACCTCGCACCTCCGCAACGTCTTCCACCGTCCCCTTGGCACTCTGGCACACCGCCCTGACACGAGCACGAACCATGAGCAAGCTCTGGCCCAACAAGATGAAGTTCGGCGGCACTCCGGGTGCCGCCACGTTCCTGCCTGACGAGTACGTTCGTCGGAAGCGCGAGATGCGCACGAACATGCTGGCGCTGGGTCTGTTTGCCGCCGTGATGGCGGGCGTGGGCGGCGCGTTCTTCGTGACCAATCGCCAGTGGCGCGACGTGCGGGTGCAGCAGGAGACGATCAGCGTCGAGTACGACGCCGAGGCGTTGAAGATCGACCAGCTCAAGAAGCTGGAGGCGCAGCGGAAGGACATGCTGGAAAAGGCGGAAGTCGCTGCGATGCTGCTGGAGAAGGTGCCGCGCTCGATTCTGCTGGCCGAGGTTGTGAACCGGATGCCCGAGAAGATGACGCTGACGGAGTTTGCGATCCAGAGCAAGCGGATCGCCGAACCGCCGCCGCCGAACGCGACGAAGAAGGCGCAGCCGAAGTCACTCTCGGCCAAGACCGGTGCGGGCAAGAACCAAGCCGCGGCGGGCAAGGACGC
>JAIEQQ010000600.1 GCA_019747615.1 Phycisphaerales bacterium | reverse complement strand
CCAGCCCCCGTCGTCACGCCAGCGCCCGCGAGCGAATCTGAACGCACCGCCGCCCCATCGCGCGCGGCCTCGCCAAGCCAAACACCGGCACCAACGCCCGCCGCGACTCAGACGCGCACTGCACCGACCGCACCGACCGCAAGCCGCGGGCCCGCGACGGGAATCCCGTCGATGCGAGCGATTCGCCCCGACGCGCCAACACCGGCGACGACACCAGCACCCACGGCACCTTTGGCACCTGTGGCACCTGTGGCACCTGTGGCATCTGTGGCACCTGTGGCACCTGTGGCACCTGTGGCACCTGTGGCACCGGCAACACCCGCGGCAACTGCGACACCCGCCGCACCAGTCATCGCCCCGGTGGCAACGCCCGCCGCACCTTCGCCCGCGCCGACACCTGAGCCCGCCGCGATCGCTCCTCCCGCTCCGCCCGCACCCGCTTCCCCCGCACCTCCAGTACCAGCCCCGCAAGCAAAGCCCGCGGCGCCGTCGGCACTGAGTGCCACGACCGATGAGGTCTTCGAAAAGATGGTGCCGATCAACGAGCCCGCGCCCACGACAACCGCGATGCCGACGCGCACAACCGGCGAGCTTCCGACGAAACTCGAACCAACACCCGCGCCGCGTGCGACCGACGTGCCGCGCCCTGAGACTCGGGCCGCGGGGCAGGCCAACGACGTGCCCAGTCCGCTCGCGCGAATCCGCGCGGATCTGCAGAAATCACCGGTCCAGTTGAAAGTGATGGACGCCGCGAAGGGCCAGACGCCCGGCATGCTTCAGGTTCGGACGCTGGGCGACGCCAAGGCGGAGTGGCAGGATGTCAAATCCGGCCAGGAGATGAGCGGCGCGTACGAGTTCCGCACCACTGCGACGGGCGAGACATCGATCATGACGACGATCGGCCCGATGCTCCGGCTGCATCGAAGCTCGCGAGGGTCGATCTACATCTTGCAAGCGATCAACGACGACGCGCCATCGGCCCGCCGTCTGACGATCGAACTGATCGCCGGGCGTGCCGACGTCCAGCCAGAAGGGACCGACGGACGCCGCGCGATGGTCTCGCTGTTGCACGCCGGCGACCTGCTGGTGATCCGCGAGGCGATCACGGCGTACATCGAAGAAGGCACGATCAAAACCACCGCGTATCTGCCCGCCGCCCCCGCCGCCCCGGCCCCCGCACAACCCCCAGCGCCCGCAAAGCCGACTGAATGAAGCCTTCGCGTGATCACGGGGCCGTGGTGTAGGTGCGGTGGAATCCCCAATGCGGGCGGTTTTTCCGACCGAACGCGCGATGTTGTGATTGGATTAGTGGCCGAAACGATCGCCACACTGCACACTCTGTGAGAATAAAGTTTGCATCGGTCATTCCAGCCCGAGACGCGCTCGGGTCGAAGATCGATCGATGCCCACACACCGACCCACGCGTGACGATCCACCCCCAAGGTCGCGACGCTCCTTGTCCGTTGATCGACCGATGAGTGCACCGCCGATCCATCCTGTCACGCACTCTGCCTCACTGGTGACGCACGCCGAGGAACTGCTGGAAGAGCATCACGTCGTTGCGTATTCCCGCAACATCGGCGCACGGGAACGCTTCGCCCTCGAACTCATCAAGCACCTGCACGCGATGGTCGAGGTGCAGACGGTGGTCCTCTCGGGCACCGGCATCCACGACCTGGACTCGTTCTGTCGCCAGCTTGATCGCACGCTGCCCGGCGCCGGCTCGCGGATGCGCCGCACCATCGACGGCCCCGGCGGCATCTGCGATCGCATGCGCGACCGACCGAGCGATCTGGCCTCGCACATCAAGCACCGCTATTACATCTGGCGCGACGCCGATGTGCTCCTCAAGCACAACCCGCGCCTCTTCGCCCGCCTGGCCGACGCGATGATGGGCGTCGCCGCCGAGAGCGAGTACGCCAGCGAAGACCTTCTTCTCCTGCACCGCGTCGTGTTCATCGGCGCTACGCCGCTGCACACCTGCTTCCGAGATTCCAAGGGCCCGCTGCGCTCCTGGCTTTCGGAAGCCCCCGCGGGCAGCAAGCCTCTCTGGGCCGTGGTCACCGGCATCGAACACCCGCCCACGGCGGAACTCGTGCTCGCGTAGAGAGCCGCCAGACGTCAGCTTTCAGCCGTCAGCTTCGAACCGGGAAAGTCGGCGATCGGGTTCGGGGATCGGGCGGTGCGGCATCGCAGTTGTCAGACGGGGGACTTTGGGCTCAAAGCCTTTGGCTCGAAGCTGAAGGCTGAAGGCTGAAGGCTGACGCGTGGCGGCTGAAAGCTCCCGCCCTATCATCACCATGCGCATCATTGCCGGAGATTTTCGCAGACGCCAGCTCTTTTCGCCGCTGGGCGACACCACGCGTCCGATGCCCGATCGGGTGAAGGAGTCGCTGTTTTCCATGTTCGGCCTGCGCGTCAAGGACGCGGTGGTGCTCGATCTGTTCTCCGGCTCCGGGGCGGTCGGGCTTGAGTGTCTGTCGCGCGGGGCCGCGTCGTGCATGTTCGTGGACAGCGGCCGCAACGCGATCGAGACCATCGAGAAGAACGTTGAGCTGTGCAAGGCCGGCGATCGCGCGAAGGTCGTCATGGGCGATGCGCTGGGCATGGCGATTGTCGCCCGTGCGCCGCGCCCGCTGGACTTGGTCTTTATGGACCCGCCGTATCCGCTCGTGCGTGATCCGATGACCTGGCCGCGGGTGAAGGCGCAGGCCGAGGCGCTGCTGCCGCTGCTGGTGGACAACGGGTTTTTGATCCTGCGCACGCCGTGGCCGTTTGTGCTGGACAGTGGTGGCGAGGAGGATCTGGCGCCCGACGCCCAGGCGTTGGCGTCGAAGAAGTTCAAGCCGAAGGCGAAGGAACGCTTCAAATACGCGGATGACAAGACAACGACGCGCATCGCGAGGCACACGCCGCGACCGACGAAGGATCAGGCGTCGCGCGGGCCGATGCGGCGCGAGAAGTTGCACGAGCTGTCGCTGGGCGACAAGCAGCTTGATGATGACGGGTTCTTGGACGCCGCGGGTGAACTCGGGACGCCCGGCACCGTGGCCCTCGATCGCGACGAGCGCGGCGAGTGGATCGTGCCGCCTGCGAAATCGCTCGAAGAAGGGCGCGAAACCGCGCCGATGCTCGGGCCGGGCGGCGTGCCGCTGCCGCCGGGATTTGCTGAGGCGCTCGCAGCGCAGGAGCGCGGCCGCCCACTATTGGCAGACCTCGCAATGCTCGGCGGGCGCGGGCCTGAGACGCACGTCTACCGCAAGACGGCGGTGCATATCTACATGAAGGCGCAGGGATAAGCGATCACGCGGATCGGCGGTGAATCGTTTCATGACGACACCGTGCGCCCTCAGAGCAACGCGGAGCGATCGGGCTTCGCACGTTCGACCGTGAGCGAGTCTCTGCAACACAAGCAACGCTGGCAGTCGTGCCCCCTCCGGCTCGAAGACTCGCCACCTCCCCCGGTGGAAACTGGGTGAGGGTGAGTTCTGCATCGCCCTCACAACTCGCGCGGCCGCAGGACGACATTGCGCTCTGTGCTGGTCGGCTCGTAGGTTTCGAGCGAGATTGTGCCGTCGGGCTCAGGGATGAGGCGATAGCCGGGGGCGACGTCGCCCTCTCTGATGTCCAACTCGCGGAGATACTCTTCCCCGTCGATCTCTGCACGAACTTCGGCACGCAGTCGATCCAGATATGCAGCGTCGCTCTCGTCGGCCTGCCGGTAGCGGGTCTGCATGAAGACCTTTTCGACGAGGTACACCATGCCGTGGTGCGTCGCGTGACGAGAGCGCCGGGTTGCAGTGGTCGTCTCTGCGGTGGCGTAGAGCGCGGGCACGATGCCTATCGCCGCGATGGCGGGGAGCACGACGAACGCTGCGGAGAGTGCGACCGCTTGCACGCGCGATCGAGTGCGGGTAAGACGGTGGTAGAGCAGCGGCACCACCAAGAGCAACGTCCAAGCCCCAAGCCCGGCGATCGCGTAGGCCATCTGCCGCGCGTGGGTGATGCTGTAGACCGTTGGCGTGTGTGGCGCGTCATTGCTCCAGGTGATCTGGAGGTCGGATTGCATTTGCGCAGGCGTGAACGAGCCGCGGAGGCGGGTGGCGATGGTGGCGGGGCCGATGGTGCTGAGAAGTGCCGGGTGGGTGATGTGGGCCGCGGACGAGTCGAGCCGTTCGGAAGACTCGTCAACGATCGACGCAGAGCACACGTGGATCATGCCTTCGACGGCCGCGCGTTTGGGGCCGAAGATGTAGAGGTCTAGCGCGAGGTTCGTGCTGCCCGTTGCAGTGAGTCGCATGGGATAGACCGGCTGGGCCGTGGGGAAGCGCATCAGCAGCGGCTCGGGTGAGCGGCGTGCCTCGGCAGACGCATCGGCCCGAAGCTTCGCGGCGACAAAGCACCAGCCATCGCGCACATAGCCGTTGATCGCGCCGGCGCTGGCCTCAGAGACGCCGAACTTCTCCGTCGTCAACCAATCGAGCATCGCGCGTGGATCGGCGGAGCGGACGACGCGGACGTCGTACGCGCCGATGTTGGCTTGCTGAAGAATCTCAATGGGCTCGCCGAAGCTTGCGGACTTGCGGGCCTTGCCGAGGGCGGGCATGAGGATGCCGATGAGGATCACGAACGAGAGGAAAGCCGCCGCCGCGCCGGAGAATCGATTGATCCAAGGCGCGCCGCGTGCGCGGCTCAGGCGATCGAGGACCAGCAAAGTCGGGATTACCAGCACGAGCGAGCCGAGCAACGCGAGCGTGACCGCGTCAAGACCCGGACGCCCGAGGCGCGGCGGGAGGATCGCCCGAGCCGTCTGTAGCGCCCCGCGTGAGCCAAGTTCGACTGTCGGCTCGGCGGGAACGG
>JAIEQQ010000219.1 GCA_019747615.1 Phycisphaerales bacterium | reverse complement strand
CAAGCGGGATGCCCTGGCCGCGGTCTTGCACCTCGATGACCAAACGGGCCTTGTCGATGTTCGCGGCCGCTGTGGGCGAGCCCGCGCCGCCGCTGCCCTGAGCGCTTGGAGCGCTGATCTTCATCCGCACGGAGATCACCGTCTGTTCGCGAGCGAACTTCGTCGCGTTGTCCACCAGATTTCGCACGATCAGTTGCAGCAGCTTCGGGTCCGTGCGGCAGCCCGTCAGCGACCGATCGATCGCAAAGTGCATTCGCAGTGAGCGCTCCGCACAGATCGGTTCGAAGACCAATCGCAATGAGTGCTCCAGGTCCGCAAGATCGATCACCGCCGGGCGGACCGTCAACTGCTGGGCCTCGGCGCGAGACAGGTCCAGCAGATCGCGGATCATCTCTTCCAGCCGCTGCACGTGCGCGGCGCAGATGCCCAGGAATCGCTCACGCACCGACGCGTCCTCGTCGCCGAGCGAGTCTTGGAGCGTCTCGACCGCGATTCGCAGCGCCGCCACCGGGGTGCGCAGCTCGTGGCTGGCGTTGGCGACAAACTCGCGCTGCTTCTCGACGGCCCGGGCCAGATCGGTCACGTCGCGCAGCACGAGCACGGCGCCGAAGACGCCGGCGCCCCACGCCGCGGGCAGCGGTGATGCGCCGACCTCGAAGGTGCGCTGGCCGCTGGCGGTGGTGAGGCTGATCTGGGCGCGCCGCTGCTCGCCCTGGCGGGCGCTGTCGTGCAGGGCCAGAAGCTCGGGCCGGGTGAACAGCTCGCGGATGCTCCGAGACGTCATCTGCCCCGGCTGGAGTGAGATCAGGCGCTCGGCCGCCCGGTTGCACAGCAGCACGCGATCGCCATCGCCGGTCACGATGACCGGCTCGGGTAGGCCGTCGATCAGCGCCTCGAGGTTCCGCGACTTCTTCAGCAGCTCTTTGATCTGCCGGCTCATGCGGTCGCCCAGCGCGTTCAGCGCGCCGCGCAGCTCGTCCGAAGCGCCGGCTTCGCTGCTCGTGCTGACCACCGGCGTCGCCGGCCCGCTCACCGGTGATGTCATCGACAGCAGTCGCCGGGCATCGGACGCGAGCGATCGCAGGCGGCGCTGCTGCCGCCGATCGCGGATGATGATCACCGTCGTCGGCATGATCCCAGCGCACACCGCGAGCCCCGCCGCGAGCGCGGCGGGCTTGACCAGGAGCATGACGCCGACCGCAAGGCCGAGCCCGGCCCATACCGACATCAGCGACCAGAAGACGTGTCGTGTGTTCATGGGCGAGGCGACTCTACTCTCAGCCCGGTGCCGGGGCGGAGCGCGGGCCGAGCGGTCGTCAGAATGTACGCACGCACCAGGGCTCGACCATCGCGCCGGCTACGCACTGAATCTTCGGACTCAGCGGGACCACAGCATGGCGGCACATTGATCAGACCGGCGCGCTGCTGGAATCCGCAGTCACAGCGCGGCTGCCCTCGACCGGAGGCGGCGCATCCAGGAGCTGGTAGCCCACGCCGCGGATCGTGCGGATCATGCCACCGGCGCGTTCGAGCTTCTTGCGGAGCGCCGCGACGTGGACATCGATCGTGCGCGAGGTGACCACGACGCCGGGGCCCATGACGCGCCCGATCAGCTCGTTTCGCGAAAGCACACGCTTGGGCGCGCCAAGAAGCGCCGCAAGGAGCTTGAACTCCGTCAGCGTCAGCTTGGTGTCTTGACCATCGACCATGACCAAATGGGCGCCGAGGTCTGCGGTGATGGGGCCGATGGTCAGGATCGAGCCGTCGGTGTCATTTCCGGGGGTCCGGCGGAGCAGCGAGGTGACGCGAGCTAACAGAACCTTCATAGAAAAAGGCTTCGTGACATAGTCGTCAGCCCCGGCGGAGAGGCCCGCGAGCTGGTCGGTCTCGTCGCTCCGGGCGGTCAGCATCAGGATCGGGACCGCGGCGGTTTTGGGGTTCGTTCGGATTTGCCGGGCGACGTCCAGGCCCGACATGACCGGGAGCATGAGGTCCAAGATGATCAGATCCGGCAGTTGCTGAGCGACGGCGCGAAGGGCCGAGCCGCCATCGCCGACCGTCACGGCCTGAAAGCCGTGTTTCTTCAGGTTAAAGGCGACCAATTCGGCGAGGTCTTTCTCGTCTTCAACAACCAGGATTCTTCGGGTGGGGATCACGAACATACTCCAGAAAGAAGGGGTCGTTCAGATCGATGACCGGTCAGCGAGCGGGAGGGCAGGGGCGGGGCCGGGGCGCGGCGGGGGAGTGGGTGGACAGGTCGGGCGGGATTCGTGAGGGATTTACAGATCGAGCGCAACTCTACCCATGTGAAAGTGATTCGGAAGAAAAGCTGGTGATCACTATCATCTCAGGCCGATAGGCAGGGAGACGGAAGTTGGTGGTTACCAACATTTGATCGCCGCAGGTTTGCAATCACTAGGCAGACAGGGTAAAGTTGCTCCGTTGTTCGAGTCACCGCCAGAGAACAGGGTGACGACTCGAAGAACAGCAGGCAGTGAATCGCGTGTATCGGGTGTGGGGCCCGGGCACGAGTGTTGAGAATCAGACGGAGCGCCACGAGGCGGAGCGTTCCGACCAGAGTCAAGGCCGCCTCGGATTTCAAGGAGTTTCGAATGAAGTACGCAAAGTTTCTGAGCCTTCTCGCCGGCGCGACGCTCACCAGCGCTGCTCTGGCCGACGGCCTCACCGCCGATCAGGTCCGCGCGATCGTCGCTGAGATGAACGCCGACGCCGCCACCCGCTCCTCGCTGCTCCAGGGCGGCGCCGCGGCCGGTCGCGATGGCAAGTTCTTCCTGGCCTCCGCTGACAACAAGTTCCGCCTGAACTTCAGCGGCTTCGCCCAGTTCCGCTACACGATCAACGTTCGCGATGAGGATGGCGTCGCGGGCGACCCGGCGCCGGCCGTCGGCAACGGTGGTGGTTCTGACACCTCGTTCCAGTCGGGCTTCAGCAATCGCCGCACCGCGGTGATCTTTGACGGCCACGTCGTCAACCCCGACCTGAAGTTCAACATCCGCCTCGTCTCGACCGGCTCCGGCGCGGTCCGGAACGACGATATCTTCATGACCTACGCCCTGGACAACAACTGGTACATCAAGGGCGGCCAGTACAAGAAGGCGTTCAGCCGCGAGAACATCATGAGCGACACGATGATCATCGGCGCTGAGCGCTCGGTCACCGATTCGTTCTTCTCCGCTGGTCGCGTGCAGGGCCTCGAGCTCGGCTACAAGACCGAGGAGTGGATGTTCTCCGCTCAGGTCGATGACGGCTTCAACAGCAACGACACCGCCTTCAACGCCAACCAGACCACCACGGTCGCCTTCCCGATCGGCGGCCAGGCTGCGTACAGCGTCGGCGGTCGCGCCGATTGGATCGTCTCGGGCGAGGCTAGCCAGCTCCGCGACGCGACCAGCAAGCCCACCGACAAGCAGGCCTTCGGCCTCGGCGCTGCGGTGAACTGGCAGCAGGCCCGCAAGGGCCCCGCTGAGCTCGGCGGTGGCACGCTCTATCCGGACGTTCTGAACTGGACCGTTGACGCCCAGTTCGAGGACAGCGGTTGGTCAGCCATGGGCGGCGTGTTCGGCAGCTATAGCCGCGTCTCCGGCCCGAACAATACCCTGAAGGTCAATGGGCACAACATCGGCCTCTTCGTCCAAGGTGCGTATCGCTGGTCGAACGAGTCCGAGATCTTTGTTCGCTACGACGGCCTCTATCTCGACGAGAACGCTGACAGGCTGGCCCTCGGGAACGCCATCCCGCCGCAGGTCAACGAACTCTCGCCGGAGAACTACCAGTTCATCACCTTTGGCTACACCCACTACTTCGCCGACCACGCTGCCAAGTTCACGCTTGACTGCATCCTGACCCTGAACCCCACGGCTCAGTTCAACGGCGCACAGAATCGCTCGCTCCAGAGCGTCTTCAACATCAGCAACACCAACCTGGGCCTGCAGGGCTCCAGCAAGGGCCTCGAGGCCGCGATCCGCGCTCAGTTCCAGATCATGTTCTGATCTGACCTGAAGCACGTTTCGTTGCTCGCTTGAAATCTACTGTTGACTCGACCGGCCCGCTCGAAGGAGTGGGCCGGTTTTTCATCGCAGGCGTGAGGCCGCCGCGGCGAGCCGTCGCGTTCGGCTGCACCGGCCGGCGAGACTGTCGGTACGCTTAGTGTGGTGCCGCGGGTTGTCAATGCTGTGCTGAGCGGGGCCTTTCGGGCGGCGATTTCGCTGCGCCGGCGTGTCGGCGGCGGGGTTCTCGCGGCGATGCTTGTGGCCGTGACGCTTCAAGGCGCCTCGCTGCCGCGCGCGATGGCCCAAGATGCCCCGGATCAAGAGCGCAATGGGCGTGTGGCGCTTCAGCTCGCCTCGGGCCTGCCGCCGAGTGTCTGTCGCGCCGTGCTGATCCCCTCCGGCGAGGCGATTCGGCGTGCGGTGGGTGATTCGGCCCCGTCGTGGGCGTTGATCAGCTCGATCGCCATGCCCGCCACCGCGCGCAGTTGGTCACATTTCGCATCGACGCTCGGCTGGGAAGAGCGCCAAGCGTTTGACGCGCTCTTCGGCGGTGGATCGGCGCTGGTCTTCATCGAGCATCACGATGGGGACGCGCCGATTGACCGGCGCGACCGCGCGCGCCCGGAGGTCTGGGCGCTCATCGGCGAGGCGAGCGAAGCGACCGAGGCCCGCGTGCGGCAGAAACTGGAGCTGGCGGTGCGAGCAACGATCGCCGGGCACGCCGTCCTTGCGATTGAGGATGGCGAGATGCTGCTGATGCTCATCAAGAAGCCCGGCATCGGCGCTGGAGCGGGCGGCGGTGGTGGGGGGGCCGAAGAGAGGGCGTATTGGTGGCTGCT
>JAIEQQ010000687.1 GCA_019747615.1 Phycisphaerales bacterium | reverse complement strand
GGAGGGCGGTGCCGAGTGCGATGGGCCACTCGTCACAGTCGACGCCGCGGACGCCGAGGGTCTCGACGAGTTGGCGGAGTTCGTTACTGGCAAGAGCCCCGCGCTGGGGCGACGCGTGCATGAAGACCGCCAGCGGGCGGGCGCGCCCGGTCATGGCGACGAGGGCGGCGGTAAGGCGTTCTTCGGCGCGCTGGCGCTGATCGGGCGGGGTGATGAGCTTGCCATCGGTGGTGATGAGGGGCGCGGGGAGGAGTTCGTCGATCGGCACTGCGGTGACGCGAGCGGGCTCGCCGGGCTTGGCGCTGGGGCCGATCACCAGGGCGGCTTGTGTGCGGCTGAGGGCCTTGGCGATGCTGAGTGAGCGGATCTTTGGAAGTGATTCGAGCTGGGCGGCGGCGCGGGCCGCGGCGTCGCGGGCCGGGTTGATCGCCAGCGAGAGGCGCGTCGCTTCCTCTCGCATCGCGGGGCTGATGTCCTTGCTGTCCGGTCGCGCGCGACGTTCGGCCTCGTCGGCGGCCTGACTCAGACGGGGGATCGCGGCGCGGAATGCATCACGAGCGACGGTGATCGCCTCGTCTACTTTGGGGACGTTGAGCGGCGCGGCGTTCTCGGCGAGCAGGCCCTCGCAACGCGTGGCGCTCGCGCGAAGCTGCTCGGCGATTGCGCGGAAGAGGCCGAGCTCCTGGCCGGTTGCGGCGCGGAGCTGGTCTATGGCGCGAGTGCGGTCGTTGGCCGAGAGCGTGGCGTTGCCGCTCACGGTGGACTCGAGGATTCGGCTCATGGCCTCGACGGAGGTCACGGTCTGGTCTGAGGCCCGCGCGAGCGTTCGCAACGCTTCGATCGCGGCGCGAGCGCCGGCGATGTGACGTTCGATGAGCGGCGCCTCGCCGGCGGCCAGCTCTCGCATAAGCGCATCGAAGCGGGTGGCGTCGGCGGGCGTGGAAGTGTCGATGACATCGACGCCGAGTTTGTCTGAGCCGCGGGAGAACTTGTCGAGGACGTCCTGCATGCGCCGCCGGCTCTGGGCGTCGCTTTGCGAGAGATTGGCGATGACGATGAGGCGCGTGGGGCCGATGAGCTCGGCGAGGATGGTGCGGGTCTGGGGTGAGAGTTCGTGAGCTCGGGTCGAGGTGAGATCAAAGCGATGGGCGACGCGAGAATCGCTAAGCAAGACCAGGGCGAGGCCGCTGATCATGGTGATCGCAAAGAGGACGACGAAGGCCTGGAAAGCGTAGCGGGAGCGATGGCCGGGCGTCGCGTCCGGCGCGAGCGCGGTGGTGTCGGTTGAGGGCGCGGGGCGAGTTTGATCCGTGCGTGTCATCGCCACCTCCGGGCTCTGAGAATCACGGCGCTGATCCCCACGAGCCACGCCGAGACGACGACGAAGTACGCGATGTTCGCGGTATCGACGACGCCCTTGGCGAAATCGGCGATGCGGGCGTTGGCCGAGAGTTCGCCGACGGCGCGCGCCGCCTGCGGCGGGAGCTGCGAGGAGCCATAGGCGATCACCAGCTCAACGCCAATCAGCACAAACATGGTGGCCAGGAACGCGAGCGTCTGGCTGCTGGTCAGCGCGCTGAAGACCAGGCCGACCGCGAGGTAGAGAGCGCCGGCGAGCAGCACGCCGAGGTAGCCGGCGAAGATCGGGCCGTAGTCCGGACGGGTGAGGGCGCCGAGAACGCCGACGTAGATCAGCGTGGGCGTGAGGCAGGCGGCCAGGAGGAGCAGTGCGCCGAAGTACTTGCCCAGCACGATCGAGAACTCGCTGACGGGGCTGCTCATCAGCGGCTCGAACGTGCCGGAGCGGAGCTCCTCGCTGAAGAGCCGCATCGAGATCGACGGCGCGATGATTGCGAGGATGAACCACCAGAAGGCGAAGAAGTCCCGCATCGACGCGGGCTGGCCGGGGATGAGCGTGGCGTTTGTGAACGCGAAGCCCGAGCCGAGAAGGCAGAGCGCGACGATGATCCAACCAAGAGGAAGCTGAAAAAACGCGCGGAACTCGCGAAGGGCGATGGTGGCGACGCCGCTCATGCGTGCTCCTTCGCAGAGGAAGCCAGCGTGGGCGATGTCTCGCTCTCGGCGCGGTCTTCAACAGCGGCGAGGAACACGTCCTCCAGCGTTGGTTCCTCGCGTCCGAGCGAGCGGATCGTCAGTCCCGCGCCGGCGATCGCGCGGAAGAGCGACTCGCCCGGGTGTGCCGCGGCGGCGGGGTGCGATGGCGATGGCGTGGCCATCTCCAGACGCGCGATCACGCCGTTGCCGGGAGTGGGCGAGCACGAGAGCACGCGACGGGCGACGCCGGCGAGCAGTTCTTGAACTCGGGCGAGCGGCGGCGGCGAGCCGTCGGCCTGGCCGATCTCGACTCGCCAGGGTGCCGCGGCGCGAAGCGGCTCGAGGAGTTCATCCGGAGCGCCGGCGGCGCGGACCTGACCCCGGGCCATGATCACGATGCGGTCGCATGTCGCGCGGACTTCGGGGAGCGAGTGGCTGCTGAGCAGCACGACGCGCTTGGAGAGCCCGGTGCGTTTCGCGGTGGCTTCGTCGAGCGGTTCGCTCGCGAGGTCGCGGATCGTCTGGCGGAGCGAGCGGATCTGGGCCGGGTCAAGCCCGCTGCTGGGCTCATCGAGAATCAGCACCGGCGGGCGGTGCAGGATCGCGCTGGCAAGGCCCACGCGCTGGCGATAGCCCTTGCTGAGTTGGCCGATGCGGCGGTCTTGCATGTCCAGCAGCTCGCAGCGGCGCAGCGAGCCATCGATGGCGCTGGCGCGTTCGGCGCGGGGAATCTTGAACAGGCTGGCGCGGAAGCTCAGGAACTGCCGCACGCGCATCTCTGGGTAGAGCGGCGCGGACTCGGGCAGAAAGCCGATGCAGCGGCGCGCCGGGCCGGACTCCTCGATCGCATCATGACCGCAGACGCGCACGCGTCCGCGGCTGGGTGTCAGAAAACCGGTGATCATTCGGATGAGCGTCGTCTTGCCCGCGCCGTTGGGGCCGAGCAGCCCGGTGACGACGCCGTCGGTGATTGAGAGGGACACATCGCGCACGGCCATGACGCCGCCAGCGGACCCACCCCCGCCAGCAAACTGCTTGCTCACTCGCTCGACATCAATCATCGTGGTGAGCGTAGGGCGTGGGGATGAAGGGGCGACGTGAGCGATCAGGCCGGGCGATTATGCGCGGAGCGGGATCATTTGGCGGAGGCGTGCGTCGCGAAGGTAGAGGCCGAGCCAGACGAGCACGCCGATGGCGGCCTGCAAGACGAACAGATCATTGACGCGCACGTGCGTGGCGATCGCGCCGCCCATGTAGCCGGTGAGGAGGATGGCGCCGAGAACCGAGGTGCGCGGGATGATGTAGAGGATCGCGCACGCGATCTCGAGTATCGCCAGCGCAGGTAACTTACTCGTCGCCCAGCCGATGTCGGTCATCATCTTTTCGTTCGGGGCAATGGCAACCTTCGCCACGCCGCTGGCGAGCATCGCGAGGCCGACCAGCGAACTGATTCCGACGCCCGTCCAGTACATCGCCTTCGAGCCTGCGTTCGGCGCCGTGCTTGTCTGCGTCATTCGTGGATTCCTTGCTCTTGTCGGATGCGAGAGTGTCCGATCTCTCAGCACGCCGGAACACATCGCGCTCGCGGCTCCCGTCCGGTGAGCGAGTCGAGCATATCCGCGTTTGTCAATCGCTTTCCCTCCAGCCCTCCGGGCTGCGATGCAGTCCCGAAGCGGACTTGTATCCGGCCCGGTTTACAGCGAGTGATCGCTGTAGCCTGATGCCCAGTGCCCAGTGCCCAGTGCGTTCCGCTTTCCCCTCAAACCTCGGCCCTGACCCCTCGGCCCTTCCTCAGGAATACGCCGACATCGGCGGGCAGGTGCAGACGAGGTTTCGGTCGCCGTAGGGATTATCAACGCGCCCGACCGGCGGCCAGAACTTGTGGTCGCGCAGCCAGCCCAACGGGAACGCGGCTCGCTCTCGCGAGTACCCGTGCGACCACTCGTCGGAACTGACGCTGTGAACCGTGTGCGGCGCGTGCTTGAGGGGGTTGTCGGTCTTGCTCAGGCGGCCTTCTTCGATATCGCGGATCTCCTGGCGGATGGCGATCATCGCGTCGCAGAAGCGATCGAGCTCGGCCTTGCTCTCGCTCTCGGTCGGCTCGATCATGAGCGTGCCGGGGACGGGCCAGGACATGGTGGGGCCGTGAAAGGAGTAGTCCTGCAAGCGCTTGGCGATGTCCTCAACGGTAACGCCGGGGCCGCCGAGCTTGGCGCGATCAAACGGGCGGCAATCGAGGATGAACTCGTGAGCGCAGAGGCCGTTGCTGCCGCGGTAGAGCACGGGGAAGTGCGCTTCGAGGCGCTTGGCCATGTAGTTGGCGTTGAGGATCGCGACTTGCGTGGCACGCTTGAGGCCATCGCCGCCCATGAGCGCGATGTAGACCCAGGAGATGAGCAGGATGGTGGCGCTGCCGTACGGCGCCGCGGAGATCGCACCGACGGCGTGCTCGCCTGCGCTCTCGGGCTTGAGCACGGGGTGGCCGGGGAGGAAGGGGACCAGGTGCTTCGCGACGCAGATGGGGCCCATGCCGGGGCCGCCGCCGCCGTGGGGGATGCAGAAGGTTTTGTGGAGGTTGAGGTGGCAGACGTCGGCGCCGATGAGGCCGGGGCTGGTGAGGCCGACTTGGGCGTTCATGTTGGCGCCGTCCATGTAGACCTGGCCGCCATGGGAATGGACGATCTGGCAGATCTCGCGGATGCCCTCTTCGAAGACGCCGTGGGTGCTGGGGTAGGTGACCATGAGGGCCGCGAGGTCGTGCTTGTGTTCCTCGGCCTTGGCCTTGAGGT
>JAIEQQ010000174.1 GCA_019747615.1 Phycisphaerales bacterium | reverse complement strand
GGGTGAACGGGGAAGTGCTGAGTGCTGAGTGCTGAGGGATGCAAAGCTCAAAGCAGCAAAGCAGCAAAGCAGCAAAGCAGCAAAGCTCAAATTCAAGCACGGCATTCGACGATCGCGGCATGCCCGGACGCTCGCCACTCACTCGAACATGCGTGTCAATTTGCTGCTTTGCTGCTTTGAGTATTCGAGCGGCCTCAGCGGCTCGGCACGCAGCCCCCCATCACTTCTGCACATTCACCGCGTCCATCAGCTTCGCGGCGGCTTTGTCCAGGGCGACCGGATCGGCGGGTAGGCCGATCGAGATGCGGATGTTCCGCTGGTCGAGCCAGTTCTCGATCAGGCCCTGGAGTTCGCCATCGCTGAGCTTGTCGAAGACCGGCAGCTTGTTCTTTTCGGATTCCTGGACTTTCAGACGCACGGCTTTGTCGAGGCCCTCGACCGCGGCGGCGTTGACCAGTTGCAGGAGTTTCTCGGTCGTCTGCGCGTCTTCGCCCGCGGCTTGGCGCGCGGTGGCCCAGCGGGTGAGGCGTGTGCGGAGCGCCGCCATCGCCTTCTGCCGCTGGTTTCTCGCGTCCATTTCCTTCGCATACACGACGCCGATGATCGCGACCGGGACGAAGGCCTTCTCGCCGGCCTTCTCGGCGAGCTGCTCCATCTTCATCACCTTGCCGTTCTTGACATCGTCGCGAAGATCACCGACGGAGTTTTCGAGCGCCTTGATGAGTGAGCCGAGGATCGACCACTCCGCTCGCGTCTCGGGCAGGTACTGCTCGGCGCCGGGAATCTTTGTGGGCAGCACGATGAACCAGGCGTCGTTTTCCTTCTTCATCGTGAGGCCCAGCGGCGGCACGGGCCGGCCGTCGAACAACACCGCGACCTGCGTGTCATCGATCTCGACCGTCGTCAGCCGCTTGGCATACGCGCCAAGGAGACTGAATGGATCGGCCATCAACTGATCGAGCAGCTCTTGAACCGCGTCGCGCCGGGCTTCGCGCGACGCGGCGTCGTTCGCGGGGACCGGCACGTTCACCGCCGGCGCGCCCTTCGGCCCGAGCTTGACATCCACGCGTGTGGACCGCGCACCGGTCGGCAAGCCTCCGGTGATCTTGGTGAGGGACTCCAAGCCGCGGCCGTCCTTGAGCTGTTCGCGAATCGAGGCGGCCTCGGCCGGGAATCGGTTGGCGACCGCGATGGAGAGATCCCGCATGCGCTCCAGCAGCGAGCCCAGACGGTTCATGACGATGCGGAACTCCTTCGAGTCCGCGTAGACCAAGTCAGGCAGGCGCGCCACGTCGCCTTGCTCGATCATCTTGACCATCGACTCGATCACCAGCGCCGGCGTCGCCTGGCTGTAGGTGACCTCGGCCTTTTTACGGCAGCCGGGCATGAGGCAGACCGCCGCGGCCATGAAGACCGCAACAAGAAGGATCGCACTGCGCTGAAGATGAATCGACATGCGGACCACCCTACAAGAGCCCCCCCACCGCCCCACCCCCGACCTACAACGGCTCAGCGTGGTGTACCGATCAAGGGCTTGACGGATGCGGGAGGGTAGCGTTTCGCTGCCGAAACAGCCGCATTTGCATTTCTGCTTGAAAGTCGGGACACTTCTACACGGTTCATCGCGAGGGCTGTTTGCGAGCGATTGCCACACAAGGAGTTTCGGATGGCAAAGCCTGGCGCAGGCGCGGTTGCGGAGTTCATCGGCACGTTCGCACTGACATTTTTCGGTGCTGGTGCGATCATCCTGACAAGTTCCGAAGCTCTGGCCGGGCTCGGGATGAAGGGGGCCCCTGGCGGGCTGCTCACGGTCGCGCTGGCCCATGGGCTGATCCTGTTCTGCTTTGTCGCCGGGTGTGCGTATATCAGCGGCGGGCAGTTCAACCCCGCGGTCTCGCTGGGGCTGGTGATCGCCGGCAAACAGAAGCCGGGCACGGCGGGCGTCTACATCGTCGCCCAGTTGCTCGGCGCCGCGTGCGCAGCGGGGATGCTCCAGTTGTTCCTCACCCCGCCCGTGGCCAATCACGACGTGCCGATGCTCGGGGCGACCATCGGCGCACTGACCAAGAGCGGGAACCTCGGCGCAGTGATCGGGATCGAGACCATCCTGACGGCGTCCTTGGTGTTCGTCGTACTGACCACCGCGGTTGATAAGCGTGGCGGCGTGCTTGGGCCGCAGGCGATCGGCATGACCGTCACGGCGTGCATCCTCGCTGCGGGTCCGCTCACGGGCGCGAGCATGAACCCCGCACGCTCATTCGGGCCAGCGGTCTGCGGTGGTCACTGGACGATGTTCCACGCGTACATCATCGGGCCCTGCCTCGGGGCGATCGTGGCGGCGCTGGTGTACCGGGTGTTCTGGGACGAGAACGCTTCGCAGAAGGCGTGATCGGGATTTCGGCGACCGCGCCAATCGACAAATCAACAGGGCGATCCGGCTGGCCGGATCGCCCTGTGTGTTTGCGGGTCGTGTGTGCTGAGGCTGACAGGACAGGACTTAGCCGAGCATGCCCTTGGCGTCTTCGACGAGTTCGGGCAGGCGAGCGCGGATGTCCTCGATATCGGAGATCTCAAGGCCAAGATGCTCGACGACATCGCCGTCGATGTCGCAGTTCTGCAGGTCGAGGCGGAAGCCCTCGTTGAGTTCTGCGGAGAGGCGATCGGCGATGTAGACCATGCACGGGAGGGTGCGGTTCTCCGCCGGCAGTTCCATAGGGCTGTGGTGATGACCGGTGACAAAGAAGAAGCTCTTGGGGAACTTCCATTTCTCGCAGAGCGCCGACCCGAAGTCCTGGTGCGTGGCGCCGAAGACGGCGACCTCCGCCGCGAGCATGTCACCGGGGGCGGAATCGTCAGAGCCGGGGGCGGGGGCGACCTTGTCGATGACCTCGACGAGCTTGTTGCGGTCGTACTGCATCTGGACCATGATGCCGATGTCGTGAATGAGGCCTGCGAGGAACGACTCGTCGGCGAGCCCGAGCTTGAGCTTGTCGGCGATCATCTTGGTGCAGGTGGCGACGCTGATCGAGTGCAGCCACAGGTCACGGGCGCTGAAGCCGGGGGTGAGCTGGCCGCCCTTAAAGAGCTTGCTGAGCGACGCGGCGATGGCGATGTTCTTGACAGCGTTCAAGCCCAGCAGCACGATCGCTCGGTTGATCGAGCCGATCTGGCCGGGCAGGCCGTAGAACGCGGAGTTCACGACCTTGAGGATGCGAGTGCAGAGCGCCGGGTCCTTGGCGATGACGTTGTTGAGATCCTGGGCTGTGGAGGTGGGATCCTCGACGAGCTGGATGATCTTCAGCGTGATTTCCGGGAGCGTCGCGATGTGAGAAATCTCGCGAATCGCCGCGGCTACGACCTGATCACGCTGTGCGGTCTCGACGCCCATGTATCACCTCCGAAAAAGCTACAGATTGAACGGAGGATGTATCGGCGGCCGGTGCGAGCGTGCTGAGCCCGAGGGGTTCGACCAAGAGATGTTTTTTGCGGCCCGGCGCGACGGCGGGGGTTATCGGCCGCGAGTGGCCGTGGATGGCGATACCAAAAGAGCCCGGCGCTTGCGCCGGGCTCGTGGGAGACTGAGTTCTTCAACGCGGCTCCCTGTTTGGGGAACACGCCGTTGCGTCCGGCGCTCTGCTCATTACTTGATGAAGAGCAGATCGCGGTACGTCGGCAGCGGCCAGAGCTCATCAGCGACGACGCTCTCGAGCGCATCGGCGGCCTCGCGAACGTCGGCCATCGCGGGCTTCACCCCGTCGCGAACGTGCTTGGCGTGGTCGAGGTGCGAGCCGCTGGTCTCGTGAGCGAGCGCCGCTTCGAGGCGGTTGGTCGCGCCCGAGAGCTTGCTGATGAGCGCGACGAGGTCTTCCAAGATCGCCCGCTGATCACCGACATCGACATCGGCACCCTGCGCGGCGCTGATGGCCTCTGCGAGCCGGCGCTGGTGCTGGAGCGCCGCGGGGAAGACCATGGTGCGGGAGATGCTGACCATGGTCTCGGCCTCGATCGTCACCTGCTTGACATACTTCTCAAGGAAGATGTGGCCGCGGGCCTCGGTCTCGGCGCGAGAGAGAACCTTGTACTTGGCAAAGAGGTCGCCGGCGCGCTTCTTGAGGAACACGGGCAGGGCGTCGACGGAGTCGCGCAGGTGGGGCAGGCCGCGCTGTTCGGCCTCCTCGTGCCACTCCTTGCTGTAGCCGTCGCCGTTGAACACGACGCGCTTGTGCTCCTTGATGATGGTGCGGAGCAGGCTGGCCACGGTCTTCTGCACCTTGGCCGCGTTGGGGTTCTTGCCCAGCGAGCGATCCAGTGAGCTTGCGACAAAGTCCAGGCTCTCGGCGACGATCGTGTTGAGCACGGTCATCGGCCAGGCGCTGGTCTGGCTGGAACCGACGGCGCGGAACTCGAACTTGTTGCCGGTGAAGGCAAAGGGGCTGGTGCGGTTGCGGTCGCCGGCGTCGCGGGGGAGGTTGGGCAGGGTGGTCGCGCCCAGGTCGAGCTGGCCGCCCTTCTTGGCCGGTCGCGAGACGCCGCTCTCGATCTGATCGATGATGTCCGTGAGCATGTCGCCCAGGAAGATGGAGATGATCGCCGGCGGTGCTTCGTTCGCACCGAGGCGATGGTCGTTGCTGGCGCTGGCGATCGACGCGCGGAGCAGATCGGCGTGGACATCCACGGCGCGGATCACGGCGCAGAGGAAGACCATGAACTGCATGTTGGTGTGGGTGTCCTCGCGCGGGTCCATCAGGTTGATGCCGGTGTCGGTCGAGATGGCCCAGTTGTTGTGCTTGCCCGAGCCGTTGATGCCGGCGAAGGGCTTCTCGTGGAGGATGCACTGCAGGC
>JAIEQQ010000297.1 GCA_019747615.1 Phycisphaerales bacterium | reverse complement strand
CGCGGCGGGCACGTTGCAGAGCCGGATCGTCACGAGCCTGACGGCGGGCTCGACGATCCTGATTCGCATCGCTGGTGCCAATGACTCGCGCCCCACCGGTTCTCTGAGCATCGCGACGTTCACGCCCCTGCAGGGCGACGCCCCCAATAACCCGCTCGCGGCAGTTGACGGCGTCAACACGTACGACACGACGCAGGCCGTCGTCAACGGCTTCGCCGGCGCTTGCACCGGGTTCCGCGACGTGTATTACACCTACACGCCGACGATCCGCGGCGGCCTGCGCGTCTCGGTCTGTGGCCAGCCGACCGAGGCGAACATCGCGATCATCGATCCGGTCGGCGGCGCGACCGTTGTGTGCTCGGCATTCGGCACCTGCTTCAGCGGGACGGCCGTGGAAGCGAACGTGCCGGTGCTGATCCGCATCGCCAACGAGCTGTCGACGGGTCCGGAGCAGTTCACGGTGATCGTTGATCCGCTGCTGATCCCCGCCAACGACGTTTGCAGCGCCCCGGTGGCTGTCAGCATCGGCAACACGAACTTCGACAACACCTACGCGTTCACCGACTCGACGCTCCTTTGCCCCGGTGTCGGCGGCGGGTTCTTCGGCCCCGGCCTTGATCTCTGGTACTCGTTCACGCCCGCGGTCAGCGGGCTGTTTGAGTTCTCGACCGCGCTGAGCGAGGGCATCAGCGACACGTACCTTGCGGTCTTCACCGATTGTGGCTTGGACCCGATCGCCTGCAACGATGACTTTGTCGGGTTCCGAAGCCTGCTGCGCACGCAGCTCGTCGGCGGCCAGACGTACTTGGTGCGCGTCT
Source organism: Phycisphaerales bacterium (assembly GCA_019747615.1). The sequence goes on along the minus strand of JAIEQQ010000297.1, from coordinate 4,022 downwards.
CGGGCACCGGCTCGCCGGCGAACGGCACGCCGGTGAATCGCGGCGCGGGCGTGCTCAGCGTGCGCCAATCGATCGCGCCGCCGAATGATGACTGCACGGGCGCGACACTGATCACTCAGCCGATCACGGCGTATGACCTCTTTGACGCGACCACCGACGCGACGCCGGCGGTCTGCCTGCTGGCCCAGTTCACGACCAAGAACGACGCGTGGTTCCGCTACGTGCCGACGCAGAGCGGGCCGCTGGAGGCCCGGCTGGTGGCCGGCGGGGCGGCGGGGTATCTGGCGGTCTACAGCTCCTGCACCGATACAGCGCCGCTGCCGGCGGGGTTGCTGACTGACACGGTGTCCGGCGGCGTGGTGTTGCAGCGGAACTTTGTCGGTCAGGCGGGCGTGCCCGTGTTCGTGCGCATCGCGTTCCTGGTGCCAGAGAACGACCCATTCCCGACGGTCGGTACGGGCGACCTCTACGTCGGCCCGCCGACGATCGTGGTGCCGGTGAACGATGACTGCTCCGCCGCGACGCCGATCGTGCATGGCGTGCCGGTTTCGATCGACCTGAACAACTCGGTCAAGGATTGCACCACGGTGCGGCTGTGCGTTGAGGACATCGCGATCGCGGCGTCGATCAACGACATCTACTACCGCTACACCGCGACGGCGACCGAGACGGTCGTGATCTCTGTCACTGATGGGCTTGACTATCCCGAGTTCGGCGGATTGGTCGTGTCGGTGTACAGCGGCTGCGGCGGCGAACGCGTGGGCACAAACATCGGCTGCGGCGATGCGCCGCAGGGTGCCGCGGGCTTTGACGCGATCGCCGGGCAGGAGTATATCGTCCGCGTTGGGACGCTTGGCTTCAGCACGCCGGTCTACACCGGCTCGATCGTGATCGGCACGCTGGTGCGCTGCTCACCGGCGGACATTGCGTACGACGACGGTTCTCCGCTGCCGCCGACCGGCGTCTTTGGCGGGACCAACAACGGCGTGACCGAGGCGGACTACAACATTTTCTTCGCCAACTTCTTTGACGCGGGTCTGATCTGCGACATCGCAAACGACGACGGCTCGCCGCTGCCGCCGTTCGGGGCGCTGACGACGAACAACGACGTGACCGAAGGGGATTACAACCTCTTCTTCAGCATCTACTTCAACGGCTGCCCGTAAGAGCCCGAGACACGTTTCCGATCGGCGGGCCGCGAGGCCCGCTGATCGCTTTGACTGAGTGGCCACTGGACGGGGTGGTGGGGGGGTCGGCTCGGTGGGGGGGTTGAGGGTGCTTTGCCGCGGCGCAACTCTGTTGCCGCGGCCCAGGAGTGCTTGTGATGAGAACTTGTCGAAGCGCATTCACGTTGATCGAGTTGCTGGTGGTGATCGCGATCATCGCGCTGCTGGTGAGCATTCTGCTCCCGGCCATGAACAAGGCGAGAAAGCTGGCCAAAGAGACCAAGTGCACAAGCAACATGCGCCAGCTCGGCGTCGCGATGGGCGCGTTTGCCAATGACCGCAAAGAGAGCATCGGTAACTTCACGTGGATCCGCGGGCAGTCGTACCCGGTCTTCAACGGCACGCCGGTGACGACGGGAACCGACTTCAACGCGGCGCTCGCGGAGTTCACAGACCTGATCCGGAAGTTCTCGCCGAACCTGCAGGACTTTCCGTTGCTGAGCGGGACGTCTGTCCCGCACGCGAACTACGGGCACAACGCGCTGACGCCGTATCTGGCGCAGCGCTTGCCCGAGCCGGCAACGATCTGCCCTCAGGATTATGTGACCAGCGAGCTCGCGGCCGACGCGAAGGTGACGTACGAGCGATTCCGCACGACCGACCCCGGCGCCCCCTTCCGCTCCTCGTACCGCTTCACGCTCAACGCCTGGGCGCCCGACGTCTTTGACGGCGCAGCGAGCAACGGCGTGAGGCCCGGGGCGGAGGCGATGATCTACAACTTCTTCACCGGTTCGCAGATGGGCCGGCGCAAGGTCTCGCAGATCGTCGCGCCCAGCCGCAAGGTGATGGTGTTCGAGGAGTTCGCGTGGCACAACCGGTTCGGCGTGGCGTACTACACGCATTTGGGCTCGGCGGTGCCATCGCTGCTGGGTGATGGCGCGGTGCGGACGATCAGGGTGACGGACATGAACCCGGGCGGGTATCTGTCGAAGTCGGGGGCCGCGATCACGAAGGTGCCGTCGCTGGTGACATACACGCCCAGCGCGGCGTTTCGAACGCCGGTGTGGCCGGATAGCTCGCCGCAGCCGCTGCCGATTCGGGCAGGGGCGACGATGGGCGGCCTGCGCGGGTGGGATATTGGCGGGCCGGAGGCGGAGTGAATGGGGGAGGGGGAAGGCACTGGGCATCAGGCACTGGGCACTGGAAGACCGGCAATCGGGAATGCGGAAGCCACGCGAGCACGCGGTTGATCGCGTGCTCGCTTTGCATTTGGTTTTCGGTTTTCACGATTCCCGATTCCCGATTCCCGATTGCCGCTCGCCCGTGCAACAATGCGTGATGGAGCAGGTGCCTCAACAGCCGGGCGATGAACTTGCGAGCGGCTCGATCGAGCTGGCGCCTGGCGTTGCGGTGCAGCCGGGCGCGGTGACGTTCGCGTATTCAAGGTCCGGCGGGCCGGGCGGGCAGAATGTCAACAAGGTCTCGACGCGCTGCGAGTTGCGGATTGATCTGGCGAGCATCCCGATTCATCCCGGGGCTCGCGAGCGGTTGGCCCAGAGCGCCGGCTCTCGATTGCTCGAGAACGGGCAGATCCAGATCGTCTCGCAGAGCGAGCGCTCGCAGTCGGGCAATCGCGAGGAGTGCTTCGCGCGGCTGCGCGAGCTGATCGTCAAAGCGATGGTCGTGCCCAAGATCCGCAAGAAGACCAAGCCGGGGCGCGGCGCCAAGGAGCGACGCCTGCAGTCCAAGCGCGTGCGATCTGAGACCAAGCGCCGGCGCGGCGGCAGCGGCGATGATTGAGTGCTGAGTGCTGAGTGCTGAGTGCTGAGTGCTGAGTGCTGAGTGCTGAGTGCTGAGTGCTGAGTGCTGACGGCTGACGGCTGACGGCTGACGGCTGAAGGCTCCCGCCCTACTCCGATTCGGCCTTGCGAGCCGCCTTCTTCCGCTTGCCCTTGGCGGGTTTCTCGCTGACGTTGATGAGGCCCTGCGTTTGGATCACTAGGCCTAGCACTGCGACGCTGACCCAGACCACGGTCCAGCCCAGGGGCGAGAGGTTGAGCATCGATTGGCCGGGGAGGTTGGTCGCGACCATGAGCCACGCGGCGCTGGGCAGCGCGACCGCAGAGCCGGTGAACGAGGTCACGGTCGCCGCGGCCCATGCGGGCATGAGGATGCCCAAGAGGATGCCGAGCCCGCCGCCGACGACGCCAGCGCACATGATCCAGAGACGCTCGCCAGCGGGGGTGCTTTGCCAGCGGTCCGCCGCGGCGGCGCGGATGGCGACGGCCACATCGCGAGCGCGCGCCGCGGTCGATGACAACTCCGGCGCGTCGGGGCGGTCGGTGGCCAGCGGATCGCGGGGCGTCTGGGCCTGCGCGCCGGCGCTGGGCGTGCTCGGCTTCGCGGCCGAGGGGCGAGCGGGCGTGGAGACGCTCGGCGCTTTGGCGGAGGGCTTTATCGCGCCGGGCGTGCCCGGGGCGGGAGCGGGCGTCGCGGCGGGGCGTTTGCGAGCCGGCGGCGGCGGCGTTGGCACGTCGGGGTCGATCAGCGGCGGCTCGTCGGGCATGTCCGGCGGCAGGACAACCGGCTGTTCATCGCCGCCGCCGAGGCCGCTGCCGGGCGGCGCTGGGAGGTCGCCGGGTTCTGCGGGCTCTTGCAGCGCGAGGCTGGTCGCGGCGTGGAGCCGGGGCGGATTCGATGCGAGGTGGAAGCCGGTGGCGGTAAGGAGAGAGAACGCCGCGGCGACCATTCCGCCGAACGCGGCGGCGGTCGTGACGCGATAGAGAGCAAAACCGAGCAAAAGACCTAGGGCCAGGCCGACAGTCATGCCCACGTAGGGTGAAACACCACTCTCCC
>JAIEQQ010000658.1 GCA_019747615.1 Phycisphaerales bacterium | reverse complement strand
CTGGGCGGAGATGGCGACGGCGTTTGTTGAGCGCGTTCGGCGCGTGCCGGTGGTGAGCACCGAGGTGCTGGCCGATGAGCGTCGCGGGATCAATCGCGCGATCGAACTGCGACTGGCCGGTGAGGGGTACGCGGTGAATCTGGCGACCGGCGAGGTGCTGGGTGTGACCAGCGGCGAGTGGACGCGGAAAGCCGCGGAGCTCGCGGCGGACGCAGGGTTCGGCGTGGATGTGCGGGCGGCGGTGGTTCGTCGCGTGAGTGCGGCGTTGAAGACGACGCCGCTGACGATTCTGGATGTCGAAGCGACCAAGAGCAATCGAGAAGCCGCGGCGGCGGGGGCCGAGATCGTCACCTCGACGTTCCGACCCGGGCACCTGATTTATGCGCGGGGCGATGTGCTCTCGGGAGAGCAGCTCCGCTTGGCAACGATTGAGAACAACGAGTATTGGGAGAGCAACCGCAACCCCGTCAGCCGGTTGCACGACGCGGCGGCGGTGGTGCTCGCGGCGGTGTTCTCACTGGGCGTGGTGCTGTCGATCGCGACGTTTGCGCCGCAGATCTCATCTTCGCAGCGGAAGCTGGGTGTGGTGTGCGGGATGATCGTGGCGGCGCTGGTGGCGGGCTGTGCGCTGGCGATCGCTGAGCCGCGGCTGGTGATGATGGCCAGCGTGGCGCCGGCGGTGTTCGTGGCGATGGTGCTGGCGATCGCGTATGACCGTCGCGTGGCCTTGGCGATCGGCGCGGTGTTGGTCGTGCTGTCGTGCGTGGCGCTGGATCAGGGCGCGGTGCAGTCGGTCGTCGGCCTGGTGGGCGTGGTGGTGAGCGTGCGGTCGCTGCGCGAGGTGCGCGTTCGACCGACGCTGGTGATCGCGGCCCTTTGGGCCGGGGCGGCCGTGATGGTCGTGGGGCCGGGCGTCGGCTTACTCGCAAGGCCGGTGATGTGGGACGCGGTGCGGCAGTCGATGCTCGAATCGGCCGTCGCGAGTGTCGCGGTGATGCTCTGCGGGTTTGTGATTCTCGGCTTGGTGCCGGTGATCGAACGCGTCTTCGGTGTCACGACCGGGCTGACGCTGATCGAGCTGCGCGACCCGAGCCATCCGCTGCTGCGGCAGCTTCAGCAGCGGGCGCCGGGAACGTACAACCACTCGCTGAACGTCGCGGCGCTGGCGGAAGCAGCGGCGACGGCGATCCACGCGGACTCTCTGCTTGCGTTCGTCGGTGCGCTGTACCACGACGTGGGCAAGATGAACAAGCCGGAATACTTCGTCGAGAACCAGACGCCGGGCTTCAATCGGCACGAGCGACTGACGCCGGCGATGAGCCTGCTGGTGATCGTCGGGCATGTGAAGGACGGCGTCGAGCTTTCGCGCGAGCACCGGCTGCCGGCGTCGATCGAGCACTTCATCGAGAGCCACCACGGCACCACGCTGGTGGAGTATTTCTTCCATCGCGCGCGGAAGCAGGCGGAGACGGCGAGGCTGAACGCCAGCGACGAGCCGGGCATGGAGCCGGCGACGCCGCAGGAGATCGAGTACCGGTATCCGGGCCCGAAGCCGCGCTCGCGCGAGGCGGCGATTTTGATGGTGTGCGACGCGTCGGAGAGCGCGGCGCGGGCGATGAGCGATCCGTCGCCGATGCGGATTGACGCGCTGGTGCGTGCGATCGCGCACAAGCGATTGATGGACGGGCAGTTTGATCAGAGCGACCTGACGCTGAGCGAGCTGACGACGGTGATCGAGGCGGTCTCGCGCAGCCTGTCATCGATTCATCATCAGCGGATCCAGTATCCGGAACCGGCGAAGCCGGTCAGCGCGGTGGCGGCCGCGGGTGCGACGGCGTGAAACAGCCGTCAGCTTTCAGCCGCCAGCTTTCAGCAAAGAGCCGAAGACCGAAGTGCGGAGACTCACGAGTCGTGGATGCGGCTGGTGCGGGCGTGGCGTGCTGTGCGCATACGACGGCCCGGGACGAACGCCGTGGCGTTGGTCCCGGGTGTCGAAAGGAGGACGGGGGCAGTGGTGCTTATGTCAGTCTGACGGAGCGAGCTCAGGCGCGAGCGACGGTGTGAGCCGTGCGAGCGCGGAGCTGGGTGCGGACCTGGAAGCCGATGCGGAGGGTGTGGACGACGATCGCGACGATGACGAGGGTGATGAGCGAGACGATCATCGCACCGGCGACGAGGCCGCCGGTCTGGGTGCCGGCGAAGCGGTCAAACTCGGCGGTGCCCATGGCTTGGCTGGACATGGCGGTGGCGCCGGGCATGAGCGTGCTGATGAGCCAGGCCTGGGTGAACATGGTGATGATGAGGCCGGCCATCATGCTGCACGAGACGGCGATCTGCTTCCAGCGCTTGGGGCAGCCCTGGCCGCGCACGGTGCGGTGCGCTTCGCGCACGGGCATCCAGATGGTGAGGATGAGGTAGAAGAGTCCGCCGAGGCCGGTGACAGGGAGACCGAAGATCATGGCAAGGTCCTTTGGGGGTTGGAAGTCGCGAGTCGCGAGTCGCGAGTATCGAGTCGCGAGGGGGTGTGGGAGAAAGCTCAAAGCTCAAATGTTCAAAGCAGCAAATCTGAGGCTGAAGGCTGATCGCTGGAGGCTGGCGGCTCCCGCTCAGTGTCCCTTCTCAAACGTTCGCAGGCGTTTGCGGGCGATGACTTCGTTGTAGAAGGTCTTGAGGGAGTAGTAGAAGTTGACGAAGCGGAGGACGTAGAAGGCGGGGATGCTGGTGATGGCCTTCCACGTTTCGCCGCGCTGGTAGGCGCCGTAGAGAACAGGAATGGCGATGCTGGGCAGATCCATCAGGTAGCCGAGGATGAAGAGCGGGTGGACGAAGATGGCCAGGAGCGGGATAAGTAGGAAGTAGATGGTGGCGGCGAAGACGGCGTCCCAGAGCGCGACGGCGACGATCATCCGCAGGTACGGGACCTTGAGCAGGTCCTGCCAATGAACGCTCACGCACTGCCAGAAGCCGCTGCTCCAGCGCGTCAGTTGCTTGCGCATGAAGTCGAAGTTTGGCGGCTCGATCGGGTAGCAAATGGCGTCGGCGACGTAGCGGACCTCATAGCCCTCGCCATAGAGGACCCACGTGAGGTCCATGTCCTCGCCGACGGTGCGTGTCGGCCAGCCGCCGAGGCGCACGAGTTCGTCGGTGCGGTAGACGCTGAAGCAGCCGGAGGCGATCATCGGTCGGCCGTAGTAATCCTGGATCGGCTTGTAGAACGTGAAGGCGAAGAGATACTCGATGTATCGCCCGCGCTCCCACATCGTTCGCACATGACGCGGCAGGACGAAGCCGCACGCGGCGCCGACCTTCTCGTCTTCCATCGCCGGCAAGAGCTTCTCGACGGCGTCATCGGCCAGCGTGGTGTCGGCATCGATCGCGAGGCAGAACTCGTCGGGGACGAACGGCAGACCGAAGTTGAGCGCGCTGGCTTTGCAGCCGCGGTTCTTGGCGGGGCGGATGACGCTGGCGCCGTGGGCGCGGGCGATCTCGCCGGTGCGGTCAGAGGAGCAGTCATCGACGACGATGATGTGGTCGACTTTGCGGGTCTGGCGCTTGAGGCTCTCGATCGTCGCGCCGATGTTCTCGGCCTCGTTGTACGCCGGGATGAGCACCGTGAGCGAGCCGGGCTTGCGAGAGCCGCGATGCTCGACCAGCGGTGCTGGGGCGGTGATTGCTTCGGCCGGCGTGCCCACCATCTCGGGCGGGACCGACGGCACGATCGTTGTCGAGGGAGTGATTGAGGGAAGTGGGGGGGCGTCGAGAACGGATGAGGCAACCATGGTCAGCGTGTCCTACACAACTCGCGGCGGCGTTGCCCCGGGCACATCTCGACCCGAGGGCCGAAGCGCGCGTGACGCGCGAACGGGTTCGCGCTGGTGGCAAGGCCGCCGACCTCCTTTATGTTCACGCCGCGAGCGTAAACCGGCAAACGACCTCGGCGCTGTCTTCGCGGGGTCTGGGCGTTGGATTCAAACGCAGCGGCGCGAGCGCAGATCTTCGCGAGCGGCCGCGGCGGGCTGCGGTCCGAGAATGTCGCCGATCTGTCTGTGTCCTGTTCGGTATTTACTTGGAGAGCAATCGCGCTAGGCTCATATCGGGTCGTTTCGGCGGTCCCGCCGCGGCTCGCGCAGAAGGAGCAATCTCATGGTCATGAACCGTCTGAACGAGGTGCTCACCGAGCTCGACGCGGCGATCTCAACGCCCAAGGCGCCCGAGCTTTGGCGCAATGCCCACAACTTGCTGAAGCGGACGACCGCGGACCAGATGAAGGTCGGTCGGCTGATCGCGGAGCGGAATGTCACCGGCCTGCGGGCGCTGATCGAGAGCGGCATCGGCGAGCAGCAGCGTGTGCCGGGGCTCTCGCGCCCGGCCCAACCGCCGATCCCGGTGCAGTCGGCGGTTGTGAGTGAGGCGGTCGCGGCGGCGATGAGTGCCGACAGCGCGACGGCGACCGCGACAGCGGTCCTGACGCCGCCGACGTTTGACCAACTCAAGAGCGGGCTGCGCGCGTTCAAGAAGAAGCTGCGAATCTCGCAGCTTGACGCGGACAGCAAGCTGACGAATCGGGCGCTGACGGGCGGCAGCCGCGGGACCATCTCGGCCATCACGCCGCCCAGCGAGTTCCCGCGTCAGGTGTGGGAGCAGCTCGCCACCGAGGGCAAGCTGAAGCGTGCGGGGCACGGGATGTACGCGCTTGGCGAGGATTGAATGATCGAGTCGTCGGCGGGCGAGGTTCGCCACGCGGGCACTGATCGGGCGCTGGCGGCGGCGGTGGCATCACGCTCCGCAGGGGCTGATCTCGTAGACTGCCTCCTGTCATGACGCCGAGCGC
>JAIEQQ010000359.1 GCA_019747615.1 Phycisphaerales bacterium | reverse complement strand
CTCGGCGGCGGGTCGATCACGAAACGGGCTGGTCGCGGGGACGCTCGGCGTGCCGCGGCGTTTGCTGACTTCATCGCCCGAAAGCTCGCAGACGTAGGCCTTGCCCTTGTTGATGAGCTCCACCGCAAAGTCGTACATCGTCTGGAAGTAGTCGCTGGCGAAGAAGACGCCACCGGCGTGCGGGCCTCGCTCGTAGTCCCCGGCGTTGAACGCCGAGAGAAGCCAGCGGACATCGTCCTTGATGGCGTCCACAAATTCCTGCTCTTCTTTGGCGGGGTTGGTGTCGTCAAAGCGCAGGTTGAACTTGCCGGCATACTTCATCGCCAGGCCGAAGTTCAGGCAGATGCTCTTGGCGTGACCGACGTGCAGATACCCGTTGGGCTCCGGCGGAAAGCGCGTGTGAATGCAGAGCCCGTCGCGCTGTGCCGCGGCTGTGTCCAGCCCCCAGCGATTCGACGCGATGTCGGCCTCGATCAGATCGTGGATGAAGTGCGTCGTCGGCGCCGGGGAGGGCGGGGGGGGCGGCGGAGTGTTTGGCGTCGCTGGCGGGGTGGGTGAAGACATGGGGCGGGATGGTAGATGGGGGGTTGACGGCCTGTCGAAGCCCGGATTTCAGCGCTGCCGTTCGACGTTGACTGCGAAGCGCAGTCGCCGAACCGCGCGTTGCGGTGCGGCGTTCGGGGCCGTTGATCATCGAGCGGGTTTGGGAGCGCTCTTCTTGTTGTGCTCTCGCCACACGCGACCCATCCACGAATGGACACGGATCATCTGGAGCCCGGGGTGCTTCGAACGCATCGCTGCCACCCGCGATCTCCGGTGATCGCTTTGGCGAGGCGAGCACGTGCTCTGGACAAGCTTGATCGAGACATCATTCTCTGCGTGATCTAGATACCGAGACAGCGCCCAGCACTCAAAGACGGGGTTCTCCATGCGAGCTTCGAGATCGCAGTCGTCCTCGCTTGGAAGAGGCATGCCAGCCGCAGTCGCCGCACTGGCGATGTCGTCCGGCGTCCACCAGACATCGACGTCGTTCCAGCCCATGCTCAGATCGTCGATGAGCAGGGTGCCGCGTCCGGACGCGAGCGCGGACTCCGCTTCTTCCCATGACATCACGCGCCCGACCCTGCGCAATCGGCTTCGCAATCGAGACGCTCGCAACCTCGCCCCGACACGCCACCAGACCATAAAGCCTGCAATGACGACGAAGGCCAAGAAGTACGCGATCAGGAACGGAGAATGGATGACAGCGACCGGCAACAGAATGGGGATCGCCCACAGCGGAAACGGGCGGGATCGCGCGGCTTCGTCCACGGGCGATGGTACATCGTCGCTCGGGGCCAGCGATCTGTCGGTCATTCGCGTCCACCGAAGGGCATCCCGATGAACGCGATGCCGACTCCGCTGTACCGACTTCCTCCCGTACTGCAGACCTAGGCGTTCCCCGATTCTCGATGAAGATCGCCCAGATTCACTCAAACCCCCGGTTTTCACCTTGCACGACCTCAATCTCGGCTCATGATGCGTTATCGGCGGTCGTGCGCCGATCAACGCCACGCGGGCCTCTCTCCGGCTCACGCGGCGTCTCAGGGTCACTCACTCTTTGAGGAAGGGAAGATTATGAAGTCTGTCATCGTTTCCAGCGCGTTGTCGAGCGCCGCTCTGTTCCTGTCGCTCGCCAGCTCGGCCCAGGCCACGCAAACGTTCTTCGCCTCGGGCGCATCCCCGGCGGACATTCAGACCACCGTTGACGCCTTCCGCGCCGGCCTTGGCGGGGCCAACAACGGCGTCGGCAACCCGACCAGCGGCGGCCGCCGCGAGATCAACTGGGATGGCGTGCCGGACTCGTTCTCGTCGCCAAACAACCTGCCGGGCAACTTCTTCAACAGCAACTCGCCCCGCGGCCTGACCATGACCACGCCCGGCACTGGCTTCCGCGTGAGCGCCGATTCGGACAACCCCACCGCCACGCCGACGCTCTTTGCCGATCTCGACCCCGTCATCGCGGGCAACTTCAGCACGTTCAGTGCGCAGCGCATCTTCACCGCGATGGGCAGCAACATCACCGACGTCTTTTTCTTCGTCCCCGGCACCAACACGCCCGCGACCGTGCTGGGCTTCGGCGTCGTCTTCACCGATGTCGAGATCGCGCAGACCAGCTCCATCCAGTTCTACGACGTGAACGACCAGCCCGTCGGCGGTGTCGTTGCCCCCGTCAGCGGCAACGCCGGGCTCTCGTTCATCGCCATGATCCGCGACAGCGCCGAGATCTTCCGCGTCCGCATCACCAGCGGCCAGACTCAAATCAACGGCGGTGACCCATCCCTGGACTACGTTGCGATGGACGACTTCATCTACGGCGAGCCGGTGGCCATCCCCGCGCCCAGCGCGCTGGCTTTGCTTGCGCTCGGCGGCGCCGCGGCGATCCGTCGCCGCCGCTAGTCGTCGGCCTCGGACGCGCACTCCCATCGTCAATCGGCAAACTCTGCGCGGTCGTTCGGCTTCTCTTCGTTGCGAAGCGCTCGGGACTTCCCGCGAGTTTGCTCAGTTGGCGCGAAATCTGCGGTCGGGGCGTGACATTTGAGTCACTCCTCGGGATACTCCAGTTGTCGAGCGCGGGAATGGGAGCCCGTGTCGGCAACGGCGGAGAGAGCGGCCTGGAGTGTCGCCATGCAAACTCTGCGCTCGTCGCGTTCGCCTCGCATTCTTTCCTCCGCACGCATTGCAGCGCCGCGGCATCTTCGCGCGGCGGGCCTCGCCGTCGCGTGCGCGTTGTGCTTGAGCGTCGGCTCGCCGGTAGCGATGGCCACCGGCATCAGCTACGACGCGATCACCAACATGACCGCGCCGACGACCGTGACGCAGTCCGCGGCGAACTGGCTCGCCGAAGACATCACCCTCGCCGGCGGCTCCTCGCTCACCGTCGGCTCGATCGACTTCAGCACGCGACTGGGCTCCGGTGCTTCGGTCGCGTCGTTCACCGGGTTCCTTCGCGTCGGGATCTTTAGTAACCAGGTCGTTTTCCCCAGCGGCACGCGCCCTGGCAACGCCCTCTGGCAGGCCGACATCTCCGCGACATGGACACGCGGCCAAACGCTCAACCTCACCGCTGATGTCGGCCAACTCACGCTCCCCAGCTCGAGCATCTGGATTGGCTGGTCCTTCCTGAACTCCAGCGGCGCGACCATTAACGCCTCGGCCACAAACCTCTGGGTCATGCAGAACACCAGCGGCCCGTCGGTCGGCCTCACCGCTTCGAGCTACGCGACATCGCCCAGCGGCACGAGTTGGTCGGTGCAGGGCGCTGGTGGCGCGTCACCGTTTGCGTTGCGCATCAACGCGCTGCCGACACCCGGCGCCGCGAGCGTGCTGGTGCTCGGCGCGATCGCCGCGGGTCGTCGTCGGCGTTGACTTGAGCTTGGTCGAGCTCAGTGCGCCAGGCACCGCTCGATGCGCCGCAGCGAGCCATCGCGGCCCAGCACCGCCGCGACGTCACCGAGGGGCGGGCTGACGGTCGTGCCCGTCAGCGCCACGCGCAGCGGCTGGGCGACCTCGCCCATCTTGCGCTGGTTGGTCTCGGCGTACTGCTTGATCCAAGCGTCCACATCTGCTGAAGAGATGGCGACGCTTGAGCCTTGCAGCATCGCTGCGAACGCTTCGACGGGGGCGCGCCCCGCGCCGTCGGCGCCAAGTGCCGCCTTCTCCATCGCGATGGGATCGAACGTCATCGCGTCGTCGCTCACGAGGGCAAACTCCATGACCTTGATCGCGTCGCGCAGGGTCTTGCAGCGCGCCTTGCACGCGCTGAAGAGCACGGCCCGGCGAGCGTCGGGTGTTGCTCGCAGGGCGCGTGCGAAGTCCGGCTCCCACTCATCGGCCCACGCGAACAGCTCTCGCGTGAAGTCAGCATCGCTGAGGGCCGCGATCGCGTCGGCGTTGAACGAAAGCAGCTTCACGCGATCAAACTTCGCGGGGGTCTTGCCGATGCGTTCCAGCGCAAAGTGCTCGGCAAGAAACGCGTTGTCAAACTTCTCGACATCCTTGCCCTGCGCGTCCTTCGCGCCCGTGGACCATCCCAGCAACGAGAGGAAGTTCGTGATCGCCCGCGGCAGATACCCGCTCTTGCGATAGTCCCAGACCTCGATCTCCGGCAGTGCGATCTTGAAGTGTGCCGCGACGATCTGAGCGATGTCCAGCGAATCGTTGTCCGCGTCGATGAAGCCCTGCAGAAGCGCAGCGTCAACGCTGAGTGTGCTGGCGAGCGATGCGGGAGAAAGCGTCGCGTCCTTGGCCATGAAGTCCTTGAGCGCCTTGCGTGCGGTCTTGGCTTTGTCTCGCTTGCTCATCTTCGTGCCGTCGATGTTGAAGATCAACGGCATGTGCGCGAACGCGGGGACTCTGAACGCTTCTCCAGGATGGCCCCTGCCTCCGAGGCCAACCGGCAGCCTCGTGAGCGCCCCCTGCAGCGCCACATGTTTGGGCGTGTTGATCAGGTGCTCCTGCGCCCGCAGCACGTGCGTCACGCCCATGAGCTCGTCATCGATCACCACCGCGAAGTGGTACGTCGGAAAGCCGTCCTGCTTGCGGATCACAAAGTCATCCACCTCGCCGGAAGCAAACTTCACTTCACCCAGGATCTCATCCTGCACGCGGATCTCCGCGCGCGGCATCACAAACCGCACAACGTGCGCCTCGCCCGCGAGCGCCCGCGCCCAGCGTGCCTCGTTGAAGACACCGAGCTGCACATCCGCCGGGCGCGGGTACTTGTACGTGGCCTTCTTGGCCGCCGCGGCTTTGCGATCGGCATCCTGCTCAGCGCT
>JAIEQQ010000208.1 GCA_019747615.1 Phycisphaerales bacterium | reverse complement strand
AGACATACGACAACTCCTGTAGCGCGGTCGGCGCATGGCCTCCGCATTCTGCCAGGAATCACGCGCCTCCAACAGAGGAGGACGGCCCCGGCGATGGACGAACGGAGTGCATCGAAGAAGCCCCGCATCGACTTGAGCCAACCCGGAGAAAATCACCGCGATTGGCGTCGTTCGGCCTTCAAAGCTGCCCGATCGGGGCGTTCGCCATCGACGTTGGACCATGAACAATCGTTGTACGTAGCTGTAAAACTCTTTTACATGGCTGCGCAATCGTTGTGCATGGCTGCACAACTCCATTTCATGGCTGCACAACTCTGTTGCATGGCCGCGCAAGTCCATTTCATGGCTGCGCAACTGCTTTCCATGGCCGCGCGATCGTTGCGCACGGCCGCACAACGGCCGTGCATCCGGTGCGCGGCCTTGGACGTGCCACGCCACCGTCAATTTTTTACATCGCGATCGTTTGACTAGCACCGTTCGCCTATGTACGCTGTAGATAGAGAAGGCGCTGAGTCCGCTTTCACTGGCAGCGGCCCCCGACGGGGTCGATCGGAGATAGTGGTCGGAAGACCGTGCTCCTGCTGCCTAGGCCCGTGTGGGAACACACGCGGTTCAACTAGGACTCTTTCGGGCGCTCTGCGCCGGGAGGTTTGTGAACATGGACAATGATCCAAAGCGTCCCCAAGTCGTCAGGCCAGTTATTGTGAACAGTCCTTTGATACAGCCGATCAGGACGGGAATCCCGTCGGCGTTTACCCGACTCCCAAAACTCAAGGCGCCTCCGGCCGGGGATGAACCCCCAACATCAGTTCGCCAGTCGCCCGTAGTTGCCGCTGTCGCCGCAGCCCCTAAGTCTGACACTGTGTCGAACGCCGATCGCCTTACAAAAGGCTTGATCGATTTTCAGCGCAGATTGACGTCTCTTCCAGTCAAGTTTCCGTGGACGCACGAGACGGACGATGGATGGATTCTGTCATTTGATCGCGAGAGCGACGGAGCTTGGCGCCTCGAAGTAATGGTTCCTGATCACGCATCAGATCTAACCATTCCCCGCGGTCGCTGGACTCTTGATGATGCGTCCCTCACAGTCCGAGCACGAATCGCCGAGTTGCTCCCAGATTTTACAACGAGGTTTGCGTCGTTCTATCGGGCTCACCGCGAACAGATCGAACGCGGCGTTTCGTCGCTGACCAAAGCCAACGCCATGCTTGACGAGTTGTTGAAGGGAGGCGAATGAGCTATGCCATCCGCCACAACTCGTCCGCTTGTCGGCGTTGCTCGTTGCTGGGCGCGGCTGATCGCACCGGCGTTCCTGGTGCTGACGTTTCCGTCGCTGTTCTTCCTTGACATCTTGCGGAGCGTGCTGTTTCCGGCGAGCACGGGGCAGCCCTACATGGTCTATGGACTTGCCGCGTTGGTGACACTCACCAGTCTCGGGATCTTGTGCGGCAAACACTTCGTCCTCGACATGCTCGGGCAAGCGCGAGGATTGTTTGCGTCTGGGAATGTACAGCCAACAAGCAGAGATAGCCTCCCGCGGCATTCACCCCCTGTTCGTCGCACAGCGCGACTGCCGCCGAAGCGTTGACAGTCAGGCAGCACACGCACGGCACGGGGGCCGAGGCCCGCAGTCAACCTCTCCGCTCTTCTCCGCGCACTCCGCGATCTGGGCAAGCGGCCGGAGCTTGCGCTCCGGGCTCCCTTTTGGCGTGCGCAGCGATCGGGGCTGACATCGACACGTTCGCACAGGTCCGCGTGCTTGCGCCCGCGGCTCTGACGAGGCCGCGATCTGGGCAAGCGGCCGGAGCTTGCGCTCCGGGCTCCCTTTTGGCGTGCGCAGCGATCGGGGCTGACATCGACACGTTCGCACAGGTCCGCGTGCTTGCGCCCGCGGCTCTGACGAGGCCGCGATCTGGGCAAGCGGCCGGAGCTTGCGCTCCGGGCTCCCTCGATCCCTCGCTCCCTCGATCCCTCGATCCCTTGATCCCTTGATCCCTCGGCCCTCGGCCCCATCCCCCCAGAGTGCAGTCTTGGCCCGTGACCGAAAGCCGCGGCCCCGGCGGTGGCCGGGGGCACGGTGGGGGTGGTGGGGTGGTGGGGTGGTGAAGTTACGAGCGGCGGCGGCGCGAGGCCATCAGCCCGCCCAGGCCCAGCAGTGCAGCCGCACCGGGCGCGGGGATCACTTGGATCGAACCGCCCGACAGCGGCGTCGTCAGGTTGTCCGATGTCCAGTTGGCGGGGTCGCTGATGGCCAGGAGCCACTGGGTCTGCGTGCCACTGCTCAGCGCGTTGAGGTTGAACTGCCCGCGCCGGGTCGCCGAGACGTTATTCAGCAAGACCGCGCTGATCGAGGGCAGGATCGACGTCGGCACTTGGGCACTGTTGTTGGCAGCGGGCGATGTCTCGTAGGCGCCGGTCCAATCGAGGTTGGCCAGGAGGGAGCTCCAGTTCAGGAGCGGGTTGCTGGTGTTCGTGCTGAGAAAGGCGGTGATCTGATCCGCACCGGCCAGCTGCAGATCCGCGTACGACGAGCTGGTCGTGCCGATGGTGCCCGAGCGTGTCCAGGTCCACGACGGATCGTTGGCGGTGGTCCGGACGACTGTCCCGGCCGTGATCGTGGAGTTGACGGTGAAACGGATGAGTTGCTCGCTGCCAGCACCGAGGGTTGCGCTCGCGCCTCGGAAGGTGTTGCTGGTTGTCCAGCCGTTGTCGGTAAAGTAAATCACTTGCCCGGCTGGCAAGTCCGCGAGGGTGACGAAGGAGAACGCATTGCCGTTGTTCACCGCTGCGTACCCGGTGAATGCGATGGAACCGTGCGCGGTCGCGGTGAGGGCCACGGTGCTGGTAATGGCCGCGAGCGCGGCCACGCAAACATACTGCTTCACAGTCATCTCTCTCTCCTCGGGCTTTCGCCCGTGAACGGCGCAAACACAGCCACACGGCCGAATCGCTTCGACCCAAGATAACACCCTACCAAGAGATGTCAAGAGCTCGATCGCCAAGATCTGCCTGCCGCCAAGACAGGTCGGTGGCACGGGGCGGCCCTTTCCCCCTCCGCGTACCTCCGTGCCCCTCCGACCTCTCCGTGTACATCTCCCCGGTCTTTCTCTGGGTTCCTCTGCAATCCCTGCGTCCTCTGCGTACTCCGATCTCTTGGAGTATCTCGATGCACAAGGCTGAAGCCTGAGCTTGCGCTCAGGGCTCCCTCCCCCCCCTCGATCCCTCGATCCCCTGATCCCTCGATCCCTCACACCTTCGCCCGCCCCACGCTCACGTGGCCGAAGCCGCGCGCCCGCATCTGCTCGGGCTTGTAGAGGTTGCGGCCGTCGAAGAGCGTTGGGGAACGCATGATGGTGCGGAGGCGGTCCCAGTCGGGGGACTTGAACTCGTCCCAGTCGGTGCAGACCACCAGCGCGTCGGCGCCCGTCGCGGCGTCGTACATGTCGTCGAGGATCTGGAACGCCGGGCCCATTTCCTTGCGGGCGTTGTCGTTGGCCACCGGGTCAAAGGCTTTGACCGTCGCGCCGAAGCCCAGGGCCTTGCGCATGAGCGTGATGGCCGGGGCCTCGCGGATGTCGTCGGTGCGCGGCTTGAAGGCGATGCCCCAGAAGGCGATGGTCTTGCCGGCCAAGCTGCCGCCCCCGGTCTCCTTCAGGCCGAAGTGGGTCATGATCTTGGTGAAGAACCGCTCGCGCTGGAGCGTGTTGAGTTCGTGGACGGCCTTGTTCACCGGCGTGGGCACGCCCATCTTCTCGCCCATCATGATGCACGCCCGCGTGTCCTTGGGGAAGCACGAGCCGCCGTAGCCGAGCCCCGGATAGAGGAACTGGTTGCCGATGCGCCGGTCGGCGCACATCCCCTCGCGCACGCGGCCGACATCCGCCCCGTACGCCTCGCACAGGTTGGCCATCTCGTTGATGAACGAGATCTTGCACGCCAGCATCGCGTTGGAGGCGTACTTGACCATCTCGCTGGAGAGGATGTCCATCACGTAGATCGGGTGGCCGTTGCGGACGAAGGGCTCGTAGAGCTCGCGCATCTTCTCGCCGGCCCACGCCTCCTCAACACCCACGACCACGCGATCGGGCTTATTGAAATCCTCGATCGCGGCGCCTTCCTTCAGAAACTCGGGGTTGTTGGCCACTGCGAAGGGGATGTCCTTCGCCGCGTCGCCGAGGCGAGCGAGGATGCGGGCCTTGACCGCCAGCGTCGTGCCCACCGGCACGGTGGACTTGACGACGACGACCTTGGGCTTCTGCTTCGGCCCAAGGGACTTCAGCACGTCGCCCACGGCGTCGGCGGCGGCGTTGATGTACGTCATGTCCGTGTGGCCGCGCTCGTCGCTGGGCGTGCCGACGCAGATGAAGATCATGTCCGCGTCTTTGTGGGCCGCGGTCACGTCGGTCGTGAAGGTCAGGCGGTGGGCCTTGATGTTGTGGTGCAGGAGCTCTTCAAGGCCGGATTCGTAGATCGGCGAGACGCCCTTCTTGAGGGCTTCGACCTTGGCCGGATCGACATCCAGACAGGTGACATCGTTGCCGGTGTTTGCAAGGCAGACGCCGGTGACAAGGCCGACGTATCCGGTACCAACCATGGTCAATCGCATGCGGCAAGCTCCATCACGCAGCCGACGGAAGACTCCGCCGGCGTGGGGTCAAAGGTAGGGCCGCATGATAGCGAGCCTGCATTGCGATCAGGCTGATGCGATGGCGCGACGGCCGCGACGCTGGATGGTGATCACGCGTCAGGTCGACGCGGGCGCTTCGCCATTGGAGCCGGCGGCCGGGGCCGGCGCGGCGCTGATGCTGGTGGCGCG
>JAIEQQ010000152.1 GCA_019747615.1 Phycisphaerales bacterium | reverse complement strand
CGGCCTGGGTCGCGCGGTCCTCGGGGCTGGCATTTGCATCCTGGCGACGGCTGAGCACGCCGGCGAAGCTGTCCTGGCGCTCTCGCAGGGTCTGATCACCGACGCGCATGAACGCCGAGGGTGAGGTGGTGAGCGTCGAGTTGTTGGTGGAGATGGTCATGTGGTCAGCCGTCAGTGGTCAGTTGTCAGCAATCAGGAATCAGCACTCAGCCTTCTCTCCGTGTGCCTCCGCGAGCTCCGTCTTCTCCGTGTACGAATCCTCGTCCGGACTCGGCCTGAGCTTGCGCTCAGGGCTCTCTTGATGCGATCACTCGATCACAAGCTGGGCGTGCAGACGGCCCGAGCGGTGCATTTGCGTCAGGATGTTGATCTGATCTGCCACCGGGACGTCGAGCTGCTTGAAGGCTTGCAGCAGGTCTTGAATGCGGGCGCGCTCGCTTGCGCGGCTCGTAGTCGATGTTGAAGTCCAGCGCGAGTTGCGTGGCGTTGCGGGCGTAGGAGCGGTTGCGGGCTGGCCCGGCAGCGGCTGCGTCGTGGTGACGACGAGGTCTTTGTGCGCGACTGCGACCGGCGAGATCTCAACGTTGCCGGTCACGATGATCGTGCCGGTGCGCTGGTTGACGACGACCTTGGCCGGCAGGCGAAGCTCCGCAGGGTCCATGCTCGCAGTCAGGCAATCGGCGACGAACCCGGCGGGCTCGCGACGGCTCTCGGGCGGGACGGTGACCTCGACAACGATGTCATCAATCGCGCGGGCGATTGCCGGCGGTGTCGCCGCGGCATCGGCACCTTCAGCGAAGATCGCCGGGTCCTGGAACCGCGCGTTGATCGTCGCGGCCAGGCGCTCAGTGACGGTGAACGAGCGCAGGTGCGGGTGAACGACGAGGCGGAAGCGATCCGAGCCGATCGGCATCAGGATGTCGTGGGTGACTTGGGCCCCGCCGCGGATCACGGCGACGGTGGGGTTGTTGGTGTCTTCGACAAGCAGAGCGCCCTCGGCGATGGCAAAGACGCCCTGGCCCGGCAGCGGCCCGGACAGCGGCGAGAGGAAAAGCCGCCCGCCGGCGAGGCTGGTGGCGCTGTGCGAGACGGTGATGTGCGCATCGAGCTTGTCTTGCACCCGCGCGCCCTGGGCTGGGATCGTGACTGTCACAAACACCAGCGCGGCGGACTTGGCCTTGGCCAGTTCCCTCAGATCGCCCATCGGGTTGCCGTTGCTCTCGTAGATCTTGGCCAGCGGGCGAGCGAGGGCGAGGTCTTGGCCGGAATCGCCGGTGCCCTTGAGGCCGGTGACGATGCCGACGCCGCGCAGGATGACTTCGCCCTGGCCTTCGAGGCGGGCGATTTCTTGAATGCTGATGGCGTCGATGGTCTGGCGGGCCTCGGGCTCGCCGGTGGGGGAGGCGGGGTTGGCGGGGTTTGTGCCGGTGGGCGCGCCCGCGCCAGGCTGGGCGTTGGCCAGTGCGGTGAGCGCGAGCACGAGGAGCAAGAGAACGAAGAGCGAGACGCGGGTGCCGCGCGAGGTCAGTGGGCGATCGGCGAAGTGTGCGCCTGTGGTCGCACAACGGGCCGAAGTTGCGCGATGGAACGTCTGCATCCTGCTCATACTGCCGCACTCCGTGCGAAAGGGGACAACCGCTGGAGCAGGGAGCAAGGGCGGTGCCAGAGGGGAGGGGGGCGAGGGATCGAGGGATCAAGGGATCGAGGGAGTTGGTCTGAAGACATGTACACGGAGGAAGCGGACAGCGCGGAGGAACACGGAGGGAAGGCCGTGGGCTGGGCAGGTGTCCCGTGCCACCGACCCGGCCTTGCGGGTCGGTGTCGCAGACTTCCCATTTCCACAATCACGACGACGGTCCGATGTGGCGGGCACGTTTACACGCAAAGACCGCGAGAAATCGAAGGACGACTCTCGTCTCCGCCGCGGGCGTGTGGTATGGTCTGATTCAAGCGAGGCGAGAGGGACGGGAGCTTCGCTATGTTCACATCCGGGATGGGCTCGGCCGCGCTGCTCGCGGCGATGATCGGCGCGGCGACGTCCGTCGCGATCGCGCAGCCGGTGAACCCTGGTGCAATCACGCCCAGCACGCCGTCGATCCCGCTGACCGCGGCGGCTCTGGCCAACGGCGTGCAGGATCGGATCACCACGTCATACGGGATTGAGTTTGTCACGATCGGCGCGGCGGGGAACACCGGGTGGACGGGGAACGCGCCAGCGAACGGTCGTGGCGGCGTCAACTACGACTACCGAATCGGGCGCTACGAGATCACCACCGCCCAGTGGGTCGATTTCATGAACGCCGCGTACTCGCGTGGGCCGGGCGATCGCACGCCGTACGTCGAGATCCCGGTCTTCTGGGGTGCCCAGAGTGATCCAACGTACTCCGGCCCCGGCCAGCGGTGGCGTGTCATCCCCGGGCGTGAAATGATGCCCGTGGGCGGCCTGTCATGGCGCAACGCGGCGGTGTATTGCAACTGGCTCCACAACGACCAGCGCACCGACCGGGCCGCGTTTACCAACGGCGCGTATGACGTCAGGACCTTCGGGTACGGCGGCATCACCGGCGAGCGCTTCACGGACCAGACAACGCACAACGCCGACGCTCGGTACTGGATCCCGACGTGGAACGAGTGGATCAAGGCGGCCCACTATGACCCCAACCGCAACGGCCCCGGGCAGGGTGGCTACTGGAACTACTCCAACGCCACCGATCAGCCCATGTTCGGCGGCCCGCCAGGGCAAGAGGGCATCAACCAGTTTGGCCAGCGCGGCACTTCACAGGGCAACTTCGCCTTCTACACCGCCGCTCAGACCGAGTTCAGTATTCTTCTTGGCGCGTATCCCGACCAGCAAAGTCCTTGGGGTCTATTGGATGTCGCCGGCGCGACTCACGAATGGACCGAGGGGATCTACGGGTCTGTAGATTCACCGGGGCGTGTGTACGAAGGTGATTCGTGGGGAAGCGTGTACGGCGACGGTTGGGCGAACTTTGTCGGGGCCTTTGGTGGCGACCTACCGAGTTATCCGTTTTACGACTACGGCTTCCGCATTGCGTCAACGGTTCCATCCCCGCCAGTTGTTCTGGTGGGGGCCGTCGCGATGGTTTGGGGTGCAAGACGCAGAGACCGCACGAGCGTCGCGGAGAGTTAGCAGCAGTCTACCAACCCCGCATCGGCACGTTCACGCCCTTCTCATCGGCGCATTTCTGCGCGAGTTCGTATCCCGCGTCGGCGTGGCGGAAGACGCCCATGGCGGGGTCGTTGGTGAGGACGTTCTTCAGTCGGCGGGCCGCTTCGGGGGTGCCGTCGGCGACGATGACTTGGCCGGCGTGTTGTGAGTAGCCGATGCCGACGCCGCCGCCGTGGTGGAAGGAGACCCATGAGGCGCCGCTGGCGATGTTGACCATGGCGTTGAGGATGGCCCAGTCGCTGATGGCGTCGGAACCGTCGAGCATGGCCTCGGTTTCGCGGTTGGGGCTGGCGACGGAGCCGCAGTCCAGGTGATCGCGCCCGATGACGATGGGGGCTTTGACTCGGCCCGTGGCGACGAGGTCGTTGAACATGAGGCCGGCCTTGTCGCGCTCGCCGTAGCCGAGCCAGCAGATGCGCGCGGGGAGGCCTTGGAACTCGAATCGCGGGGCGCACTTGGCGTAATCACCCGCCAGCACCGCCTCGGGGTGCTTGTGACAGCCCAGGATCCACGCGTGCAGGCGCTCGGCGTATTCGCTGTGACCCTTGGGGAAGAGCTTGAGGATTTCGTGATCGGTGACGTAGATGTCCGTCGGGTCGCCGCTGAGCGCGACCCAGCGGAAGGGCCCGCGGCCCAGACAGAACTGCGGGCGAATGAACGCGGGGACAAAGCCGGGGAAGTCGAAGGCATCGGCGACGCCGGAGTCGAGGGCGCGCTGGCGGATGTTGTTGCCGTAGTCGAAGGTGATGGTGCCGCTGCGCTGGAGCGTGAGCATGGCGCGGACGTGGCGGGCCATGCTGGCCATGGATTGCTGCTGGTAGGCCGTGGCGTCGCGGGCGCGTTCGAGTTTGGCTTCGTCTTCGGTCATGCCGATGGGGACGTAGCCGATGAGCGGGTCGTGTGCGCTGGTCTGGTCGGTGAGGACATCGACCTTGATCTTGCGTTCGATGAGGCGTTCCAGCAGCTCGATGGCGTTGCAGTGCACGCCGATGGAGAGGGCTCTTTTCTCTTGGGTGTACTTGAGTGCGCGGTTGATTGCAGAGTCAATCAAGTCCAGGGGAGGCAGGCGGGACGCCTGCCCCACACCAGCGGTGTCAGAGATGACTTCGTCGAGGTACTTGTCGGTGGCGCGCCGTTCGAGTCGCGACAGATCGACATCGGCCATGAGGCAGGTGCCCTTGGCGAGCGTGATGGCCAGTGGCTGGGCGCCGCCCATGCCGCCGCAGCCGGCGGTGACGCAGAGGCGACCGGAGAGATCGCCACCAAAGTGGATCTTGCCGCACTCGGCGAAGGTTTCGTAGGTTCCTTGCAGGATGCCTTGGGTGCCGATGTAGATCCAGGATCCCGCGGTCATCTGGCCGTACATCATGAGGCCGCGCTTTTCGAAGTCGTCGAAGCGCTCTTGGGTGGCCCAGGCGGGGACGATGTTGGAGTTGGCCAGCAGGACGCGCGGGGCGTCGGTGTGCGTGCGGACGACGCCGACGGGTTTACCGGATTGGATCAGCAGCGTTTCATCGGGCTCGAGTGCGATGAGGCACCTGACGATGGCGTCCAGCGCGGGCCAGCTGCGGGCGGCCTTGCCGCGCCCGCCGTAGACGACGAGGTCT
>JAIEQQ010000541.1 GCA_019747615.1 Phycisphaerales bacterium | reverse complement strand
GGTGTCGTCATCAGCCGGAGTTGCCGGCGAATCCTTGATTCGGCGCGCCTTGGGCACGCTGCCAGCGATCAAGTGATCAGGGCGAGCCGGCGTGCGGAAACCTGAGACACGCGCCGCCTGCGGGTCAACATCCTCAAGCAGCGGGATGCAATCATCGTGAACAAACTGGCGGCTCATCGCGCCGCGATGCTGCGCCAGCGCCGAGCACACGCGGCGCTGGAGATCCTTGCCGCGAACGGTGCCCGAGACGATGTCGATGGCGCCGGCTCGCATCGCCTGCACCGCTTCGTCAAAGCTGACCTGCGGGCACACCAGCACGGTGGCAACATCCAGATCCGACATCTCGCGAACGAACTTCATCGCCGCTGGCGAGCAGCGCTCGGTGTGCAGCACCACCAGCTCATACTGCGAAGCGCGCCCGCTGGCCGAGCTCAGCACCAGCTCAACCGCCGGCTTGGCGCTCTGCACCGTGGTGCACCGCAGCTCATTGGTCGCAAGAGCGCGGCTCAAGCCGTCGAGCTTCTCAATCGACCCGGAGACGATGAGCACGCGCCCGGTGGTCGCGCCCTGCCGCCCGGCCGTCGGGTCAACCGGCAGTGGATTCAGGCTCGCGTCATGTTCGTTCGAGTTGCTGTGCATGTCGTCCCTCGTTGCTGGAACTGCAAATCCGATCCGTGACCACCAACTTCGGCATAACTCGGTCGCACCTTCAGGCCGCGCGCTCCCGCGTCGGCTCGTTTGCGTTCGCGCGCCAATCGCGCAGGGCGATGAACACGCTCGTGCCCTTGCCTTGTTCAGAAGTCATCCACATCTCCCCGCGGTGCAGCGCGATCAGGCTCCGAGCGATCGGCAGGCCAAGGCCGGACCGCCGCCCCGCCTTCTTCTCGCTGAAAAACGGGTCAAACGCGTGCCGCAGCGCACGATCGCTCAGCCCCGCGCCGTCATCGCGAACCTCGATCATCAGCCGATCATCGAGCTCGTCTTCCCACACGCGCACGTCCACGCCCGTCTTCGGCTCGGCCTGCAGCGCGTTGGCCACGACCTCGCCCATCGCTCGCGCAAAGAGCTTCACGTCCAGCAGCACCGGGCTTCGCACGCGGCTCGCCTCCACGCGAATCGCCGGGCCAGTGCCCGTGCCCGCGCCGTTGCCGCCGCCGCGGATCTGCCGGCAGAGCTGCGAGAGCAGTCCGCCGATCGGCGTTGCCACCGCTTGCAGCGCCGGCGGCCGCGCGATCAGGTGCATCGCGCTGATCAGCTCCGTCAATCGACCCGCCGCCTGCGCGATCTGCTGAACATCGGTGCGATCCCGCTGATCGATCATCCGCTGCGCAAGAACCTGCGCCCTGCCGCTGATCACCGTCAGCGGGTTGTTCATCTCGTGAGCGGCGCCGGCCGCGAGCTCGCCCAAACGCGCAAGACTCTGCGAGTTGGCCAGGCGCGACTGCGCCTCGATCAGTTGGCGCGACGTTTGCGCAAGTTCTTCGCTCAAGCGGCGCGCTCCATCGTGCTGCCCCGCTGAGGCGATCGCCCTCGCCCACGCGCCGAGCAGCGCATCCTGCGCCGCGCGAGAGCCCAGCACACCAGACAGATCGCGATCATGGACAATCACCGCACCAGGCCCGAACGTTGCCGGCAGCGCCATCGTCCGCAGCGTGCGCAAGTCCGGCGCGGCTCCCGCCCCCGCCTGTGACAAGTGCTCGCTCAGCCATGTGAGCAGTCCGATCGTGCCCCCCAAGTTGTTCCCAAGCCCCCCACCATCCTCGCTCACGTGCAGCGATGCCAGCGAGATCGGCGAGCCGTCGCTGTCCTTGGCCGGGTCGATCGTCTCGCTCAACCGCAGCTCGCGCGTCGCCTGATCCAGCGTCCCCACGCGCCACGCCGCCCCTTCGCGCGATTGATGCACGATCGCAAAGAACGGCGCATCCTCACCAGCCCCGGGCGCGCCCGCTTGGCCCTGGCACAACTCCATGAACGACGCCGCGATGTCGCTCAGCACATCGCCCAGCAACTGCCCGGGTCCGGCCGCCATCGCAAACTTCGCCAGCACATCCAGCACACGCGTCTGCTGGCGCGACTGCGTCGCCTTCGCTTGGCACACGCGCTGCAACCGCCCGAGCTGCTCATTGGCCGAGGTCAGCGACTGGACGACCAGCTCCTCACCGGGCGTATCACCAAGCCCGATATCGCGGCTGCGAGCGCTCACCGCCTCGTGCAGCCGAGGCGTCAGCTTCCGCACCGATTCCTCGTTCAGACCAAGCTCCGCGCACCACGAACGAACCGTCACATCCCGATCATGGCTCCCGCTCCAGCCAATATGCAGCTCGCGGCACAGCGCATCGGCCAGCGTCACCACCATCACCAGTGTTCGATTTGGCGTCGTCGGCAGTGCCTCGATCGGTGTGCCGTGCAGCCACATCACGTCTTGCAGCGCCAGCGGCAGCGACCAATGCTCCGCGATGCGCTTGCCCACCAGATGGTGATCCACACCCAGTACCTGACGCTCGGCCCAGGCCATCGTTGATTGACGGCTCGCCGCGAGCTGCACCGCCTTGCCAAAGGACTTGGGCAGGATCCAATCCAGCACGAGCTTTCCAAGGTCGTGGACAAGCCCCGCAGTGAACGCCTCGTCGGGCCGGATCTTTAGCGACTTGTGCTCGCTGGCGATTGCTTCCGCGGCGCACGCCACGCCGAGCGAGTGTCGCCAGAAGCCCAGCCGATCAAACGCGCCACCGCTCCCGTTCGCGTGCCCGGCGCCACCACCGCTGTCCGCGGCTCCGCTCGCGGCTTCGCCCGCGCGGTTCGCCTCGCGCCGCTCACTTGATGATGGTGCCTGGCCCAACAGCTCATAGATCTGCACACCGAGCACCGCAGACTGCACCGCCTCCAGCCCCAGGTGGATCACCGCCCGTCGCACGCTGGTGATCGTCCGTCCTGCCGTCACGTTGCTGCGACGGCACATCGAGAGCATCTTGGCTGACAAGCTTGGGTCCGCTTCGATGAGCGAGATGATCTCGTCAAACTCCGCGTCGCTGGCGCTGCTGAGCGCCATGATGCGGGCCGCGATCGGCGACAGCGTCGGCAGCGCCGTCAGATGCCGAAGCACCAGCTCCACCTGCGCACCCTTCGCGGCAGGATCGCTGCCAGCAGCCGTGTTGACGCGTTCTTCCTGCATGCCTTCGTTGCCCCAGGTCTACTTGCTTGTCAGGGCGGCCCACCGATCCCTCGCCGATGCGCGAACGCACGCCACCGCCGCGACCGCTGCGCATGTCGCGCCGCGAGCGTTCGCAAAACGCTGCCCGGAACATCAGATGCCCACGAGCGATGTCAGCTTCTGCATGAGCTGCTGGATGTTGAACGGCTTCTTGATGAACTCGTCGGCCCCACTCTTGAGCAGGTCGTCGATCTCCGCCTGGTTCACCACGCCCGAAACGATGATGATCTTCGTGTCCGCGAACTCCGGGTTCTCGCGGATCCGACGGCACACGATGTTGCCGTTCACGTCCGGCAGCATGTAGTCCAGGATGATCGCGTGCGGCCGGAAGCTCTCAGTCAGCATCCCCGCGTCGTACCCCGTCGCGGCGCTGCGAACCGTCCATCGCCCGTCGCGGCTCAAGAGGTCCTGGAACAACTCCACGATCGCCGCGTCGTCATCCACCACCAGCACGCGCTTGGTCGCGACCGCTTCCAGCACGTCCGTCGGGATGTCGTTGCCCTGCATGAACTTGATCAGCTCCGCACGCGGGATGCGTCGGAACTTGCTCCCCGGCACACGAAAGCCCCCCAGCCGCCCGGCGTCAAAGCACCGGATGATGGTCTGCTGCGAAACCTTGCAGATCTCCGCCGCCTCGCCGGTGGTGAAAATCCGCTTCTCGGCCCACTTGCTGCCCTGCATCGTGCCATTGGTCATCGGATCGCTCCTCTCGCCCCGCTGCCGACGCTCCCCGCGTCACGCCGACCGGTGCCGCTCTGGCATCGTCCCCCATCTCTCCCAACTTCACGCCCCTGCCCATACCCGCCCGTCCGCACGTCTGACCAGAACACCCAAGCCCGTTTATCCCGCTTCTCACGGGGCGTTTCGGACGCAGCCCCCGAGTTCTCGACCCCGCCGAGAAGTCGAGCCGCCCCGTACACTCTCATGTCCGCGGTGTCTGTCCTTTGGGCCTTCCAATCGCTCTTTTTCCTGGGGCAACCGCATGACCTTCATTCGCACCGGTCGGCACACCCGTTCCCGATTTCAGGCCCTGAGCGTGGTCGCGACGCTCTTGGCCGCTGGCGGGTTCCCAGCGTTCGCCGCGGATCCAACGGGCACGAAGCCCCCCGCTCCGGTACAACCGGCACCGGATGCTCAGCCGGCGATGGCCGAGTCCACCAACGCCGTGCTTGGGTACTGGCGAGCGTGGAGCCTGACCGACGCAACGCGCCGCGAGGCGCTCTCGAGCGTCGTCCCCGACTCGCTCAAAGAGAAGCCGCAAGAGAAAGCCCTGCTGGCCGCCGCCGACCTCTCGGACACCACCGAGATGATCCTTCGCGCGGCCGCGAAGCCCGACGCCGATTGGGGTGTTGAGTATTCCCAGGGCGTCGGCGCGCTGCTGCCGGAGCTTGGTCTGGTCCGCTTCTCGACGCGCCTTCTGCGCACAGCCGCCGCCAGCGCGCTGCACGAACCGCGGCCCGACGTCCGGCACGCCGGCGATTGCGTGGTCGCGACGATCCGGCTCGCACGCCACACCGCCGCCCAGCGCCTGCTCATCTCCAGCCTCGTCGCGGCCGCCGTCGTCTCCGCCGCGTGCGA
>JAIEQQ010000595.1 GCA_019747615.1 Phycisphaerales bacterium | reverse complement strand
TCGGAGAGGTATACGGCCGGGATGCCTGGGGAGTTCCAGCGCCCGCCGTGGATGCGGGCGCCTTCGCCGGAGAATGCGTCTTGTTTGAAGCGGGACTGGACGATGCGGAAGGCGCGGGCGGTCATGCGATGACGCCGTGGGCGAGGCGGCCGATGAGGTGTTCGACCTCGCGGGCGCCGGCATCGGTGGTGGCGAACTGCAACGGGGACTCGCCGCCGAGGGCGCGCTGGGGGCGTTTGAGCCACGCCGCGGCGCTCGGCTTCTTGCCATCGAAGAGATCAATGGCGAGCGTCACGAGGCGCGTGGCGCGCATGACGCGATCCGACTCGTCGGGATGGAGGCGGCCCTCCTGCTCGCGGCGCGTGATGGTGCGCAGTGGAACGGAGATAAGGGCGGAGGTTTCCTCGCGTGAGAGGGCGGCGGCGGTTTCGAGCTCGCGCAGGCGGGCAAAGGGCAGGCCGCGGCGGACCTGCTGGACGAGTTCGAGCGTGGTTAGGGAAGTAGCGCGGGCAGTGGACTTGGTCGCGAGCGGTGCGCGCCGGGCGGTTGCGGATGAGCGCTTGGCGGCGCGGGCCGCGGGAGGCTTCCGACGGGTTCGAGGCTGGGCTGTGCTCATGCGGTGTCCGGGCGATGGCGGGTTCGATCAGCCAAATGACTGATAATGATAGGCCAAGTGGCCGACGCTCATCCGGTGCCGTACATCCGATCCCCCGCGTCGCCGAGGCCGGGGAGGATGTAGCCTTTTTCGTTGAGCTGGCGGTCCAGGGCCGCGGCGTAGATGGTGACTTCGGGGTGGTCTTTGTGGAGCCGGGCGACGCCCTCGGGTGAGGCGACGAGGCAGATCATGCGGAGGTCTTTGGCGCCGGCCTCGCGCAGGATCGTAAGCGCGGCGGACGCGCTGCCGCCGGTGGCGAGCATCGGGTCGACCAAGACCACGGGCCCGGCGGCGACGTCAACGGGCAGTCGCTTGAGATAGACCTTCGGCTGGAGCGTGTGTTCATCGCGGACGAGGCCGAGGTGGCCGACGCGGGCCTCGGGCATCATTTCGAGGATGCCCTCGGCCATGGCCAGGCCGCTACGGAGCACGGGGACGACGGTGATGGTGCCGGCGATTTTGCGGCCGCTGGTGGTTTCCAGGGGTGTCTGGACGGCGACGGGTCGCGTGGGGAAGGTGCGCGTGACCTCGAAGCACATGAGGCCGGCGATTTGGTAGAGCAGGGCGCGGAAGGGCCGATAGCTGGTGGTGAAGTCGCGGATGTACGTGAGCTTGTGCTGGATGAGCGGGTGATCAAAGACGACGAGGTTGGGAGAGCTCGGGTCGTTCGGCGGGCGGGCGGGGGTGGGGGGGTTGGTGGGGGGCGTGTCCATGACTTCAGTGTACATCGACAGTGGCCCGAATCGGGTCCGAACTGTGGGCGGGTGGGGAGTATGCGGTCGGCAATAGGGGGCGTGGTGGGTCGTTTGGCCGTGGTTGTATGGCGGTCGTTCTTTGAGCGTTCGATTTCGTTGTTCGCCTGATCGTCTTCGGATGCCCCCAACGCCAAGCACCAACCCGAAGACGGGTCGGTGGCACGGCACTTGTTCCCTCGATCCCTCGATCCCTCGATCCCTCGATCCCTCGATCCGTCGATCCCTCGATCCCTGTCTGCCCTCGCCCTTTGGAGTTCACTCATGGCCCCGTGCTCTTGTCGTCGTGCGGTCACGTCGTTCTTCGGATTGATCAGCTTTGTGGCGATCAGCACGCTGATGGTGATGTGCGGTTCGGCGCTTGGTGCACAGCCGACGGCGGCGCCGAAGCCCGCGACACAGAAGACACCCTGGGCGCCGCCGATCGAGACAGGCACGCTCAGCGCGGCGCAGACGAAGGCGCTTGATGGCGCGGCGGACTACTCCGCGAAGTTCGAGGGCAAGGCGGTGCTCGTGATGCACAACGCCTCGGTGGTCTACGAGCGATACGACAACGGCGGCGGCGTGAGCACGCCGAACCCGCTGGCCAGCGGCACCAAGAGCTTCACGGGCATCGGCGCGATGTTCGCGGTGCAGGACGGGCTGTTTCAGCTTGACGACAAGGTCAGCGGGACGATCACCGAATGGGCCGGCGATGACCTGAAGAAGCAGATCACCGTGCGCCATCTGCTCACGCTCAGCAGCGGATTGCGGCCCGATAGCAGCCCGCGCGCCCGCGGTGGGCGCGGCGGCGCGGGCGATGGTGCGGGAGATGCGCCGCTGCCGCCCGGCGTGCCCAGCACGCCCGGCACGCGCGCGACGATGGCGACTCGTGCCGACTGGTTCGGCAACGCGATCGGCGAGTCGATGACCGGCAAGCCGGGCAAGCAGTTTGCCTACGGCGGCAATCACTTCTACGCGTTCGGTGCGTTCCTGGAGGCAACGCTGAAGACCAGCGAGATCCCGCAGAAGAAGGTGTGGGACTACTACACGGCGCGGCTGTTTGATCCGATCGGCATGAAGATCGCGCGGATCGGGCGTGATCAGAAGGGGCAGCCGAACCTGCCCGGCGGCGCGCAGCTTGTGGCCCGCGAGTGGGCGAAGCTCGGGCAGTTTGTGCTGTGGAACGGCGCGTGGAAGCAGCCCGATGGCAGCATGAAGCAACTGCTGAAGCCCGAGTTGCTGAGCCAGTGCTTCGAGCCCAGCGCGAACAACCCCAGTTATGGGCTGACGTGGTGGCTGCTCAAGAGCGGCGATACGACGTCGAGCGTCGCGGATAACGGCGGGCGGGAGGGGCTTGCTGAGCGGATGCGCCGGCGTGGGCTCGATCAGCAGACCAAGACGGTGTTGGGGCCCGATGGCAAGCCGGTGACGGTGCTGATGGCGGCGGGTCTGGGGAAGCAACGGCTGTTTGTGCTGCCGCAGTACCAGCTTGTGATTGTGCGGTTTGCGCCGATCGATGCCGAGGGCAGCCAGTTTGACAACGCGGCGTTCCTGAAGCCGATCGTCGAGGCGTTTGAACGCGACGCCGGCGCGCCGGCAACGCCCGCGGCACCCGGCGCGCCGACGAAGCCCTGACGGCGTGTGACGCCGTGGCGCGATGTACACTGTGGGTATGACGAACAACTGCCGCGTGTCGGGTCTCGTTGTCGGGGCGTCGATGCTTGCTGCGAGTGTGCTTGGGTTGGCGTCGTGTGCCAAACGCGAGACTCCGCTGAACTCACCGCCGATCAATCAGAGGACCGAGATCGTGACCGAGAAGCGGCCGGTGACCGATGTGTTTCACTCGGTGCCGGTGAAAGAGGACTATCGCTGGCTTGAAGACCCCGCGGCTCCGGGTGTCAAGGCTTGGATTGATGCGCAGAACACGCTGACGCGCAGCACGCTGGATTCGCTGCCGATCCGAGACGCGGTCAGTGCGCGTGTGACGCAGATCCTCAGCGCGCCGGTGACGCGTTGGCTGGATGTGCGGATTGTTGGCAATCGCATGCTGGCGTTGAAGTCGCAGCCGCCTCGTCAGCAGCCGTTTCTGGTGGTGCTGGAGAGCCTCAGCGCGCTCAAGGGCGAGCGGCTGTTGTTGGATCCTGCGACGATCGGCGGCGGGGGGGGTGAGGGCGGGGTGGGGGGGTCGGCGATCGATTGGTTTGTCCCTTCGCCGAATGGCAAGTTGGTGGCGGTGTCGCTGAGCCAGGGCGGCACCGAGAGCGGCGATGTCTCGATCTTTGATATTGAGACGGGCAAGCGGGTGGATGAGGTCGTGCGGCGCGTTCATGGCGGCACGGCGGGCGGCTCGCTGGCGTGGATGCCGGATTCGCGAGGGTTCTACTACACGCGGTATCCGCGTGAGGGCGAGAGACCCGAAGCGGACATGGATTTCTATATGCAGGTGTGGAAGCGCACGCTGGGGACGCCGCTGACGAGCGATCGGTATGAGACGGGCAAGGAGATGCCGCGGATCGCGGAGATCACGGTGGACGTGCATGAGGCGCCGGGGCGGTTCATTGGCGCGGTTCTGGCGACGGTGCAGAACGGCGACGGCGGCGAGTTTGAGTTCCACTTGCGGACGCCGGATGGCTCGGGCGAGGTGGGGCAGTGGATCCGGCTCGCGAAGTACACCGACAAGCTGGTGCAGGCGTCTTTCGGGCCGGATGACGCGATCTATTTCATCAGCCGCGAGGGCGCGCCGCGCGGCAAGCTGGTGCGGCTTGCCCTTTCCGATGCGATCAAGCCAGATCCGCTGTCGTTCGCTCGCGTGATCATCCCGGAGCAGAAGGACACGCTGGTGAGCGCGTTTGGTGAGGACACGGGAAATCTGGCGGTCACCGAGTCGTCGATCTATGTCACCTATCAGCTCGGCGGGCCGAGCGAGATCCGCGTGTTTGATCATCGCGGCTCGGCCAAGCCGGCCCCCAAGCAGCTCAGCGTCGCCAGCGTCGGCGGGCTGCATCGCGCCGGGCGTGACGGGGTGGTGTTCTCGCAGGTGTCGTACGTTGATCCGGCGGCGTGGTACACGTTCGAGCCGGTGTCTCAGGCGACGACACGCACGGCCCTGGCCACCGATCCGCCGGTCACTTTCGATGGCTATGAAGTTGTTCGCGAGATGGCCACGAGCAAGGACGGCACCAAGATCCCGGTGAACATCGTCCGCAAGAAGGGGATGAAGCTGGACTCGACGGGGCCGGCGCTGCTCACGGCGTACGGCGGCTATGGCGTGAATCGCGAGCCGGCGTTCAGAGCGGTGAACATCGCGTTGCTGGAGCGGGGCTTCGTCTGGGCCGAGGCCAACATTCGAGGCGGTGGTGAGTTCGGTGAGACCTGGCACCGGCAGGGTGCGCTGCTG
>JAIEQQ010000037.1 GCA_019747615.1 Phycisphaerales bacterium | reverse complement strand
GATGACGCGCTCGGTGCTGGCGGTGTGGCCGCGCCGGGCGTGGCGGCGCTCGGTGCCGTCGTGGGCGCTGTCACAGCGGGCTTTGCCGGAGCGGGGGCCGCCGGCGCGGGTGGATCCTTCGGGCGCGGGCCGACGGTCGGGGCGCTCTGGGCCATCGCCACTGCGTGCAGTGCCAAGATCGAAAGTCCAGTGATTACACACGCGCGAACCGGGCTCATGGTCTGCATTGTCGATCTCCTGAAGCTCATCGCGATCACAGTGGCGGACAGCACGCCGCGCCGGGCCGAACCCCGTCATGCCGGTCAAACTCTGCATCGGCCCGAACGGTCTCGGACTGAATGCTACCGCGATCCGTCCAACGCTGCTCGGCCGGCCCCACCCGACGGCCAGACCGACCACGCGGCTCGACGACACAATCACGCCGGTGGACGCCTTGCCCGCACGCATCACCGCCCGTACCCTCCACACAGTTGGCCGCGTACCAAAGTGGTTGAATGGAACGGATTGCAAATCCGTTGGACGCAAGTCCCTCGTCGGTTCGAATCCGACCGCGGCCTTTGGTTGGGGGAGTGGAAAGTCGCGAGTTGCGAGACGCGAGACGCGAGACTCGAGTGGGGAACCGGCTCTGGTTTCATTTGAGCTTTGCTGCTTTGAGCTTTGAGCTTTGCTGTCGGCTGAAGGCTGACGGCTGAAGGCTCTACAATCACCCATGGCGACCCTCGGCAACGGCGCAATGCTCTCCCCCGACGAAGTGAACGCGCTCGCGCGGCGATTTCGCGACGATTACAACAGCGTTCGCGATCAGGTCACCAAGGTCATCGTCGGCCACGCCGAGATCGTTGACGGCGTGCTCACCGCCCTCTTCTGCGGCGGCCACTGCCTGCTTGAAGGCGTCCCCGGCCTCGGCAAAACGCTGCTGATCCGCACGCTGAGCCGCGCACTGAAGCTCGACTTCGCTCGCGTGCAGTTCACGCCCGACCTCATGCCGGCGGACATCACCGGCACCACCATCGTCGCCGAGACCGACGATCAGAATGGCACTGGCGGCCGCTCGCGTCGGTTCGTCTTCCAGCCCGGGCCGATCTTCGCGCAGATGCTCCTCGCTGACGAGATCAACCGCGCCACGCCCAAGACCCAGAGCGCGCTGCTCGAAGCGATGGCCGAGCGATCGGTCACCGTTGGCGGCACGACGCACCCGCTGCCGCGGCCGTTCTTCGTCATGGCGACGCAGAACCCGCTGGAGCAGGAGGGCACGTACCCGCTGCCCGAGGCGCAGCTCGATCGCTTCTTCTTCAAGCTGCAGGTCGGGTACTCGAATCGGCGCGAGTTGTTCGACATCGTCAGCCGCACGACCGCGGGCGCCGACGCGACGGTCGAGAGCGTGGTTGACGCCGCTCGCATCGTCGAGCATCAGAAGCTCGTGCAGCAGGTCGCGATTGCGCCGCACGTGCAGGACTACGCCGTGCGCGTGGTGATGGCGACGCACGCCGCGGGCGAGGGCGGCAGTTCGGGCGAGTTTGCAACGCCGATGGTCAACCGCTTCGTGCGCTTCGGCGCGTCACCTCGCGCCGCTCAGGCGCTGGTGCTGGGCGGCAAGTGCCGCGCGTTGCTGGACGCGCGGGCCGCGGTCTCGATGGACGACATCAAAAGCGTCGCCCTCGCGGCCCTGCGGCACCGATTGATCCTGAACTTCGAAGCCCAAGCCGAGCGCGTCGACACCGACGCAGTGATCCGCAACATCCTGGACACGCTGCCGGTGGGCGTTGAGGGTGCAATGGCGCGGTGAGAATCTCGCCATGCGGGCCTACCCAGTGCCCGATGCCCAATGCCCAGTGCCTTCCCCTACACGTTGAAATACTTCGCCTCAGGATGATGCACCACGATCGCGCTGGTGCTCTGCTCCGGATCGATCTGCCAGTTGTCGGTGAGCTCGCAGCCGATGCGTGAGGGGTCCAGCAGGCGGAAGAGTTTTTCCTGGTCGCTCATGTCCGGGCAGGCGGGGTAGCCGAAGCTGTAGCGCGAGCCGCGGTACTTTTGCGTGAAGAGGTCTTTCACGCGGGGCGAGTCGTCGTTGCCGATGCCGAGCTCTTGGCGGATGCGCTTGTGCCAGAACTCTGCCAGCGCCTCGGCGGTCTCGACGCCAAGCCCGTGGAGATAGAGATACTCGGTGTACTGGTTGCTCTTGTAGAGCTCCTGCGCCGCTTCGGTCGCGTGCTTGCCGACGGTGACGCAGTGCAGCGCGATCACGTCACGTTGGCCGGTGGAGACATCGCGGAAGTAGTCGCTGATGCAGAGGCGCTTGCGCGAGTCCTGTCGCGGGAAGGTGAAGCGTTCGATCTCTCGGGCGTGGTCGATGGAGTCGTAGATGACCAGGTCGTTGCCGTCGCTGTTGCAGGGGAAGTAGCCGTAGACGACGCTGGGGCGGAGGATCGCCTCGCGCTTGCAGCGTTCCTTGAGGCGCGCGAGGATCGGGGCGACGGTGTCCTCAATCTGGTGCTCGAAGTCGTCGTCGCTCATGGCGCCTTGCTTGAACTGCCACTGGCCGCGATAGAGCGCGACCTTGTTGATGAAGGGGTAGACCTGGTCGAGGTCGATGTCGGTCACCACGCGCGAGCCGAAGAACGGGGCCGCGGGGATGGGGACGTCCGTGCGAACATCAGAACGCTCGAGGATGCTGATGGTCCCGGAGGCAGGCGGGACGCCCGCCCCACCACTGGCACCCCCACCCCCCCCACTCGCGGCCGCCGCGGCTTTGCCGGCCTCGAACGTTGCCATCTTCTGGGCGCTGTCGGCGCGTGAGCGGGCGATGACTTCCTCCGCCGCGGAGCGCTTGGAGACGCGATTCTCGATCTCGTCGTTCAAGATCGCCTCCTGGCGGTTCACCAGGTGGTCCATCGTGCGCAGGCCCTCGAACGCGTCCTTGCCGTAGTACACGCGTCCCTTGTACAGCGTGCGAAGGTGGCCCTCGCAGTAGTGACGCGTGAGGGCCGCGCCGCCCAGCAGCACCGGCACATCGATCCCCTGCGCGTTCAGCTCGTGGATGTTTTCTTCCATGACCGTGACGCTCTTGACCAGCAGGCCGCTGAGGCCGATGGCCTGCGCCTTGGTCTCGCGCCACGCCTTGATGATGTCGGCCACCGGCTGCTTGATGCCGATGTTGTGCACGGTGTAGCCGTTGTTGCTCAGGATGATGTCAACCAGGTTCTTGCCGATGTCGTGAACATCGCCCTTGACCGTCGCCAGCACGATCGAGCCCTTGGTCTGCCCCTCGCTCTTCTCCATGTACGGCTGCAAATACGCCACGGCCATCTTCATGACTTCAGCGCTCTGAAGCACGAACGGCAGCTGCATCTGCCCGCTGCCGAAGAGATCGCCGACGACCTTCATGCCTGCCAGCAAATGGTCGTTGATGATGTCCAGCGGCTTGTACTTGGCCATGGCCTCGGTGAGCGTGGCTTGCACGCCTTCCTTTTCGCCGTCAATGATGTGGGCCTGCAGGCGCTCTTCGAGCGTGAGGAGCTTCTGTGACTTCTTCGCGGCCCCAGCGCTCTCGGCGTCTTTGAACAGCTCGATGAACTTCGACAGCGGATCGAAGGTGGTGTCGGTGATGCCCGACGGCAGGCCGGTGCCGCCAAGGCTGGCGTCGCGCCGGTCGTAGATGAGATCGAGGGCCGCGTCCCACTGCTCGGTGGGGATTTTGTTCTTGGGCAGGATCTTGCTGAAGTGCAGGATTGCGCTGGTGAGGCCAGCGACCTGGAGCTCGTGGAGGAACGCGCTGTTAAGGACGATTCTGGCCGCGGGGCGCAGGCCGAAGCTCACGTTGCTGAGGCCCACGGTGGTCTGGCACAGCGGCATCGCCTGCGAGATGCGTCGCACGCCCTCGACGGTTTCGAGGCCTGAGCGCCGGTCGCTGGCCATGCCGGTGCTGATCGGCAGCACCAGCGGATCAAAGACGAGGTCTTCCGGCTGCATGCCGTGGACGGAGGTCGCGCGATCGAAGGCGCGCTGCGCGATCGCGAGCTTGCGCTCGGCGGTTCGCGCCATGCTGGCTTCTTTGTCCTCGTCGATCGAGCCGATGACCAGCGCAGCGCCGTAGGTCGTGGCTAGGCGGCAGACCTCGTCGAACTTGTGCTCGCCATCTTCGAAGTTGCCGGAGTTGATGATGCACTTTCCCGGCGCGTGCTTGAGGCCGGCTTCGAGCGTCTTGAGCTGCGTGCTATCGAGCATCAGCGGCACGTCCACCTGTCGCACCACGCGTTTGACGATCTCGGCCATGTCCTTGGCGTTGTCGCGGCCCGCATAGTCCACGTTCAGATCCAGCACGTGCGCCGAATCGTGGCGCACCTGCTCGCGCGCCAGCGAAACGATGCCGTCGAAGTCCTCGGCCTCCAGCAGCTGCTTGAACTTCTTGCTGCCGCTGGCGTTCATGCGCTCGCCGATGATCAGGATCGAGTTGTCCTGGCGGTAGTCCTGCGGCTGGTAAAGGCTCGTGACGCTGGGCGTCGGCGGCGTCTTGGGCGCTCGCCCCGCTTGTCCGCCGGCGCGTGAACGCCGACTCTCCAGCGCCTCGTGCAGGAGCTTGATGTGCGCAGGCGTCGTTCCGCAGCAGCCGCCGACGATGCCGACGCCGTCCTGCTCGACGAACTTCAGCATCGCCTCGACAAACGGCTGCGGCTGGAGCGGATACTCGGTGCGCCCCTCGACGAGCACGGGCAGGCCCGCGTTCGGCAGGCAGCTCACCAGTCGCCCCGCGCTGCGCCCCACGCCCCAGTGCTTGCC
>JAIEQQ010000544.1 GCA_019747615.1 Phycisphaerales bacterium | reverse complement strand
GACAAAGCCGGCGTGGCGTTGAACGTTGTAGTCGCGCCCCAGCGTGGCGAGGGATTGATCGAAGATCGCTTGCGGCTGGTGCGAGCTGATCAGCAGCACATCGGGGGCGTAGCCGATGTCGGTGCGCATCGGCGCGACATTTTTCGTGATGCTGATGGACTCCTGATTCCAATGCACGATGCGGATCGTGCCGGGCGTCGCTAGCGTCGCTGGCGAGCTTGGCCAGATGGCGCGCGTGATGTGCATCTCGAACAGGACGACGTAGAGGCACGTCGCAAAGAAGACGATGCCCAGCACGCGCGTCGCGCGTCGGGCGCGTGCTCGCAGCGGTTCGGTTCGCGACTTAACGCGCGCCAGCAGCGCGAACGTCAGGAAGACGCCGCACGTCCAGAGGACCGTCCAGCTTGGGAGCCACGCCAGAAACTGGAGCGTGTGAAGGCGGTCCGAGACGGTTCGCCCGTACCAGAACATCGCGAGGCCGAGCGCCGCGATGAGCAGCGAGCACCATCCCAGAAACCGAGTTATCCAAAGAGCCGAGGGCACGGGGCGCGAGTGGCGCCGGGCCGGTGAGGCCGGCGCAGCGGGCGGTGAGTTCTCGGGCGGCAGTGTCACGCGGACTCCTCGGCGCGTGGTCAGGCCGGAGCGTTGCTCGGGCCCTGGGCGATCTCGTCGCGATAGCGCAGGAACTCCTCGTCGCCGTACTCAAGGGACTCTTCGACCGGCTCGGCGGCGTGACGTGAGCCGCCGGATTCCGCGGCGTCGATCGCGGCGACCCCCTCGGCGTTGGCCGGGTCGTCAGACCCGAACCCGAACGGGCCAAGAGCCTTCATGATGTCGCCGAAGGCGAGCTTGGCGACCCACAGGGCGGCGATGACCGAGGCGAAGCCGTAGAGCCAGAGCACGCAGAGCAGCGAGGTTTCGCCTCGCGGGATCGCCAGGACGTGGCCGAGACCGGTGCCGGCGGCGGCGATGATGTACGGATTGTTGGCGCTGCGGCGCAGGGCGCCGTCGAGCATTCCGGACATGATCCCGAAGAACGCGGCGTATGCGGCAACGCCGAAGGCCAAGCCCTCGACCCAGCCGTGGGCGATGATGCCGACACCGAGGTTTCCGCCGGTTCTGAGCTGGTTCTGGAAGAGGTTCCCGATGCCGATGGGCTTGTCTTCCCAGAAGACGCGCGGGATCGGATTGACGAGGAAATAGGTCGCGCCGTGGAAAGGCATGAGCGGATAGGTCGAGGGGTACTT
Organism: Phycisphaerales bacterium; assembly: GCA_019747615.1. Next base: position 3,526 of record JAIEQQ010000544.1, on the reverse strand, counting down.
GGAGATCGCGTAGGCGGAGTTCAGAGCGGAGTCCTGATAGAAGACCATCAGCAGGTTGTTGACATCGAAAACCTGGCGCTGGCCGCTGAGCAGGCCGGAAAACTGCTGGATACGGGTGTTCACGTCAGAGAGATCGGCGCGCGTGTCGCCTCGGACGGCGGTGTAGCCGAGCAGGAAGACCATGATGATCGAGGAGCCGATGATGCCGACGGTGACCTGCTTCAGCATGGGCTGATAGCGCAGCCACATCCAATAGGCCACCCAGACGATCGCAAGGAAGACGCCCAGCGGGTCGCGGCGGCCGTAGTTGAAGGACATTGAAACGAGCAGGCCCGCGACGAGAATGAAGAGGAACACCGCCCAGAAGCCGAGGTTGCGGGGCTGCTTGATGACGAGCACCGTGGCCAAGCCGGCGGCGAAGGCGATGAACGCCGGGCGGAACATGATGGCCGCGAATGAGAGATAGGAGGTGAAGCCCAATGGAATCGTGATGGCGATACTCACGAGGGTGACGCCCAAGACGATGATGATGCCGCCGTAGCTGACGGGCAGATCTGCTCGTGGGAGATACTTCTGGCCCCATTCGAAGCGACGGCCGATGCGATAGGCGACGAGGGCGACGGCGACATAAAGGAGCATCATCGCCGCGAGGCTGTTCCAGTCAGAGTCCGACGCGATGAAGTAGGGGATGATCTGGGTGACGTCGGTGACCGAGAAGAGCGAGACCGGGAGGCTGAAGAACTGGACGAAGCCGACGAGCAGCAGCGTGTTGAAGCTGAGCAGATCCCACTGGCGGCGGAGGATTTTGTAGGCGAGCAAGCCCAGCAAGAAGACGGTGAGCGACCAAGCAACAGTGGCAGCGAAAATCGGGATCATTGTCTTGGGTCTTCGTGGGGCGTGGGCGGTGTTGGAGCGACGGAGAGTCGGGGGACCCGAGGGAGGCGCTGGCGGCGGGATGACGCTGACTGATCCCCGCGTGCGCGGAGAGGTCGGCCCATCCGATACGTTCATCGGCCCGCGATCGCCCGCGGCGTTCGGCGATGAAAACAGAATCTGCGTAAATCCTGGTTGTTTCCGATGGCCTCGGGGGCGACCAAAGACCGCACAGGAGTCCGGCTGGGGCCTCAGGCGCTCCCCGCGGCGGGCACGAGGTCTTGATGGCCTCGGGACGCGGGCCCATCGTCTGCGGTTGCCCGCGGGCTCGCCAGCAGCGGGCTGAGGATGCCGGCGCGCGAGAGGGCGGTGCGCATGCCGATGACCGGATCGGCCCGGGCCCGCCAGGACGCCAGGACGCGGCGCGACGCCAGCTTCATTCGGGGCAGATTGTCCGGGTGCATGACCTCGCGCATCGCCTGAGCGAGCGCATCGACATTGCCCGAGGGGAACATGCGGCCGTTCTGGCCGTCCCATACCAGCTCGCACGACGCGCCGACGACGTCGCTGCTGATCATCGCCATGCCGGCGCACACGGCCTCGTTCACGACCAGAGCCCACGGCTCGTACGAACTGCACATGACCAGCGCATCGGCCCCGCGATAGACCGCCGACAGCTCGCGCTGGTCACCGATGAAGCCCAGGAACTTCACGCGATCGGCGAGCTCCGGCGGCACCATGGCCTGGCACTCGGCGCGGCGCGGGCCCTCGCCGACCAAGAGCAGGTCGGCGTCCGGGATGTCGCCAGCGACCTTGATGAAGGCGTTGATGGCCAAGTCGGGGCGCTTGACGTTCTGAAACCGCCCGCAGAAGACCATGCGCTTTCGTCCGGGCGCGAGCTTGTGCTTGGCCTCGGCGGCGGCGATTTCTTCGGGCGTGATCGACTCGATGAGCCCGTAGTCGGGCTCGAAGGGGCAGAGAATGACCTGCGAGGGCTGGGCGCCGTAGCTGTAGTAGAAGCGAGCGCCAGCGCTGCCAAAGGGCATGATGGCGGTGCAGAGCGAGAGGATCTTCTTGACGACGATTTGCTTGACGAGGCGTTTGAAGCCGCGGGCCAGATCGCCGTAGATGTTCGAGTCGGCGATGAGGAACGCGGGGATGCCCTGCTGCTTGCACCATTGGAACAGGCGGACGCGCCCGATGTCGTTATACCCGGCGACAAAGACCGCGGCGACCTCGTTGCGTTCGATCCACGAGATGGCGCGCGTCGAGCGGTGGAAATCGGCCATCACCGACGCCGGTGAGATGGCCTGATCGACAGACTGCCCGTCGCCAAAAGAGACGGGGTTGGTCTCTTCGGCCAGAGCGCTCTCCCAAGGCTGGTCGGCCTTGTCGTGGGTGTAGACCGAGACGAAGCGCACCTGCGGGATCTCGTTCACGAAGCGCCGGTGGATCGCGATGCGATAGGGCGTCTGCGAGTTGGAGATGATCGCGATGAGCGGACGGCGGTCGGCCTGGGTGCTCTTGGGGCTTGCGGTCGCGAACGTGCCGAGCGTCAGTGCGTTGAAGTCTCGCACGCGTTGGGCGATCGCGGGCCAGTTGTATCGCGACTCCATCAGGCGGCGCCCGCGCGTCGCGCTGTCGCGGGCGGCGGCGGGGTCGTTGAGCACCGCTTCGATGGCGCTTGCGATCTGCGGCACGTCGCGCTTCACGACACGCCCGGCCTTCTCGCGGGCGATGTCGGGGAAGTTGCACCCCTCGCTGATCACCACCGGCGTGCCGACTGCCAGGGCCTCGCCGATCGACATGCTGAATCCCTCGTGCTCGCTGGGCAGGCAGAAGCACGCGGCGTCTTTGAGCACGCCGAACTTCGCGACGCCGTAGATCGCGCCGGGGAAGAGCACGCGATCACTGAGGTTGAGTCGCGCCGCTTGCGATTTGAGATCGCTCATCGAGCCGGCGTCGGGTCCGGCTAGAACGAGCTTGAGTGTTGGGTGCTTGGGCGCCAGGGTCGCGAACGCATCGATGAGCAGGTCGGCACCTTTGCCCGGATGCAGGCGGGCCAGCAGCAGGATGTAGGGATCGGTGCCGACACCGGGGATCGCGGCGCGGCCGCGCCCGGTGATGGCGTGCCGATCGATTTCATCGATGAAGACGCCGTTGGGCACGAGGTACGTGTTCGCGCGGAAGCGACCGTCGCGGATGCCCTGGATCTCGGCCTGGCTGAGCGCATGGAGCCACGCCGCGTTTCGGATCATCGACCGACGGCCGAGGATGAGGGCGAGATTCTTCTTGGCGGGCTTGATCGAGAGGGCCCAGGGCGAGAGCATGCCGTGGGGCGCAAGGACGTAGGGGATGCGCCGCTTGAGGGCGGCCTTGGCGGCGAAGTTGATGATCCCGTGCCAGATGCCGTGGAGGTGGACGTAGCCGAAGGAGGGTGAACCGGCGATCTCGTTGAGGGTGTGTTCGAGGCGCTCTTCATCGGTGCTCGAGGCCATGCTGTTGGCGGGCGGATGGCCGGGCAGCGCGACGATCGGCACGCCTCGGGCCATGGCGATGACGCTGGGATCCAGGGCGGTGTGCCCGCGCCCGAGGTAGCCGAAGACCGAGACATCATCGCCCATGGCGGCCTGAGCGGCGGCGAGGCTGAGGA
>JAIEQQ010000623.1 GCA_019747615.1 Phycisphaerales bacterium | reverse complement strand
TACACGCCACGGCGGCACGGGGGCGGGACGGGGGCGGGTCGGGTGATCGCCGGAAATCATCGGAATGTCCGGGAAAAATCCCGGCATTTGCTTGCACGACATTCGTGATGACTTCATACTCCCGCCCGGAGTGTTGTGTCGCGCCGCGTTGGCGTGGCTGTTCGTGTCGTGGAGGAGTTGCCAATGCTGAAGCTTTCATCGGTCGCGGCCTTGGCCGCGGTGTCGGTCGCGTCCGTGGCGTTTGCTCAGTCGTCGTACTCGCCGGTGGCGTTTGGCCCGCTGGGCGCGACCGACCCGGGCACGTTCTACACGTTCACCAGCGACATCTCCGCTGACGGGCAGTATGTGCTGGCGACCCTGAACAACGGCGAATCGCGGTACATCACGCCGGGCGGGACGTACAGAATGTCGGGCACCGGCTTCCCCGTGGCGATCTCCGGTGACGGACAGACCGTCGTCGGCGGGCAAATCGGGAGCAACCCCCAGCGGTGGCGGCTTGCGAACGCCGCGGGCAACAACATTGCCAGCCAGAACATCACGTGGCCCGGCGGGCCGACGGCGTTTGGCCCTGGCTACGGAACGAACTTCGACGCCAGCGTCACCACGCTGCTCCAGCCGGGTGTCTCGGTCGTCGGGTCGTTTGGTCGTCGAACCGCCCAGAGCGACTTCAGCGCCGTCAACATCGCTGGCACCGCCGGTGCGTATCGCGGCAACGCCAACAATGTGCCGGTCGTCGGGATTCTCGGCAGCCTTCCCGGCAATCCGACGAACGCGTATCGCTGGAACTACTCGACTGGTGCGCTCTCGCCGCTGAACCTGCCGGCGGGCGCATCGAGCATCGGCGTGCCGACAAACAACGCGTCGATCTCGTCCGACGCTGGCGTAATGATCGGAAACGTGTCCACTCGCCCCTATTGGTGGGACATCAATGGCAATCCTCACGCGTTGGGAACGCTTGCTGGAACAACCCTGAACACCGTCAACGCCGTCAACGGCACCGGCACGCTCGCCGGCGGCTTCGCGAGCTTCCCGCTCAGCGTGCGCCACGCCTTCATTACGTCGCTGGAAGACAACACCGCGTACAACCTGCACGTGCTCGCCTCAAACGCCGGCATCCTGCCCGCGGGCTGGACGCTCACGGCGACGCAGCAGATCAGCGACGACGGCTCGCGGATCTTCTGCCTGGCGACGGACCCGACGGGCGTGACCCGCTCGGTGCTGCTCAGCGGCGTGTTCACCGTGCCGTCGCCCTCGAGCCTCGCGATGCTCGGCCTTGCGGGGCTCGTGGCGTCGCGCCGCCGCCGGGCATGATGTCGGTGGCCTCGTGCCACCGACCCTTCCTCGGGTCGGTGCCGGAGATCACGCGTCAAACTGGGCAGCATCGACCGGGAAAGCCGGGTCGCTTGCACGCGTCGCCATGGCGTAAACTGCGGCATGACGTACACCGTGCTTGCAAGGCGCTACCGCTCACAGGATTTCGGCGAGCTGGTCGGCCAGAACGCCATCGCCCAGACGCTGCAGGCGGCGATCGCGCAGGGGCGCGTGGCGCACGCGTATCTGTTCACCGGCACGCGAGGCGTCGGCAAGACGTCCAGCGCACGCATCTTTGCCAACGCGCTGAACAATCCGAAGAACGACCCGGAGATCCGCGGCGCGATCATGGGCGGGCGCGATACCGACACCATCGAGATCGACGCCGCGAGCAACTCCAAGGTTGAGGAGACGCGCGAGTTGATCGCCAACGCGGTGTACCGACCGCTGCGCGGGCACAAGAAGGTGTACATCATCGACGAGTGTCACATGCTGTCCGCCGCGGCGTTTAACGCGCTGCTGAAGACCATGGAGGAGCCGCCGGAACACGTCGTGTTCATCCTGTGTACGACCGAGACGCACAAGGTGCCGGCGACGATTCAGTCTCGCTGCCAGCGGTTTGATTTCCGGAACATCCCGGTGGCGCAGATCGCGGGTCATCTCAGCTCGGTGTGCAAGCAGGAGAAGATTGACGCGGATGACGAACTGCTGCACATGGTCGCGCGCTTGGCCAACGGCTCGATGCGCGACTCGCTCTCGCTGCTGGACCGGTTGATCGCGGCGGGGCGCAAGCGGCTGACGCCGGAGTTGCTGGAGGAGTTGTTGGGCCTGCCGGATCGCACCGTGGTCGCGGAGCTTGTCGACGCACTGGCCGAGGCGAACGCCGCCGGGGCGCTCGAACGCGCGCACACGCTGCTCTCGCGAGGCACCTCGGGCGAGACGCTGATGACGACGCTCGCCGAGCGATTCCGCGATCTGATGGCACTGAACCTGTGCGGCAGCGGCACGGAATTGGTGGAACTGACGGGCGAGGCGCGCGATCAGGCGATCGAGCAGTCACGCCGGTTTGATGGCGCGGCGCTGGTGCACATGATCGCCCTGTGCGAGAGTGTCTCGCGCAATGCCAAGAGCTGCTCGTTCCCGCGGGCGCTGGTGGATGCGCTCATGGTGCGCCTGGCGTTCACGGAGAAGTTCGCGGATGTCACGGCGGTGCTGACCGGCGGCGGTAGCGCGCCGATGAGCGGTGCACGCCCGGCGGGTGCGCCCGCGGGCGCGGCGATGGCGGGTGCTGGAGCCGGCGCAAAAAAACGCTGACCGGGTCGGCGGCGGCCGCGGGCCCAGCACTGGGCCAGACGCGACCGATACTGAACGACCCGGGGCCGCGAGCGATGGAGGCTGAGGCGAGCGTGGTGGAGGCGAAGCCTTCGGCGGCGGTGATCGCGACGTCACGCGTTGAGGCGTTGCCCGCGGTGACGCGAGAGGTCGACGAGCGACCGAACGAAGCAGACGCGGCGACCGGCGCGGTGCAACCGGCACCGGGCCCAACATCGCCCGTCGAAGCGCGCGCGTCCGGCGGTGCTCAGAGCGTTGACGCCGTCTGGACGGCGGTGCTGACGAATCTGCGGCCGAAGTCCACGGTGTTCAGTCTGGTCAACAAGCTCCGCCTGACAGAGGTCGGCGATGCGCGAGTAACGCTGACGGGCAGCCCCTCGATCGTCTCGATGCAGGCGAGCTATGTGCCAGCGCTTGCGGAGGCGTTCGCGAGTGTGCTGGCGCGAAGCGTGACGGTGCAGGTGATGCCGGGCGAAGCGGCACCGGTGGCGCCGGTGGTGCGCGGCGGGGTGCCCGCGGGCATCGGCGCTTCGGGCGGCGGGTTTGCCCCGGCGACGCGCGGTGACATGCGTCCTCCAGCCGTGGCGACGCCCGGAGCTGCTGGTGCTGGGTTCGGTAGCGCCGGTGCTCGTCCGCCGAGCGCACTCGAGATTCAGGCGGCGGCGCACCCGTTGGTGCAGAAGGCGGTGGCGCTGTTCGCGGGGCGCGTGAGCAAGACGACATTGCGGAGCGAGCCGGTGGCGACGGGGCAAGCGCCGGTGGCGAAGACTGAGCCGAGTGCGGCAGAAGGCGCGGGCGGCGTGATGCCACCGGTGTACGGTCCGGCGCTGACGCCGGAGGACATGGTGGACGATTGAGGGCAGTGCGGAGCACCGCGAGTCCGACTTTGAAGGAGCTTCAGATGGAGCACCCCTTCGGGGTGCGAAGGAGACGAATCCGCATTTTCCGGGGGTGTTGCTCGAAGACTCGCTTCCACCCCCGGCTACTTTCTGACAGCCCTTCGGGCTGCAGAACGCGTGCCGAGCTCGACAGAGCGATTGCTGACCACTGACCACTGACAACCGACAACTGACTGCGAGACTCCTCCATGTTCGACAACTTGAAAATGATGGGTGCGGTTGCTTCCTTGATGAAGAACAAGGAAAAGATCGCGATTGCGATGCAGCGGGTGCAGGCGAATCTTGAGGAGCGGCGGATCACGGTCAATGCGCCGGACGGGTCGGTGCGCGTGGTGATGAACGCGAAGTCGAAGATCGAGTCGATCACGTTTGCGCCCGAGGCCTTGGCGGCCGCGGCGAGTGATGCGATGGCCAAGGAGCGGCTGGAGCGGATGATCGCGGGCGCGATCAGCGCGGCACAGGCTCGGGTGGTGGAGATTCTGAAGGCCGAGATTGATCGCGAGGCGAAGGACCTGGGCGTGCCGGAGCTGGCGGATTCTGGGGTGATCAGCAAGCTGCTGGGTGGGATGTGAGCAGCGGGGCCGAGCGGGAGCCGCGGGTGGTGGCGCTTGCCGGCGGCGTCGCGCGGATCGAGCTTGATGCGACGCCCGCGGCGGCGCTGCGGGCCGATGAGGCGATCGTGTGGGAGGCGGCGTGCGCTGCGAACGCGCGCTTGCACGACGGCGGTATTGCGGCCCTAGTGGGCATCGAACAAGGCAGCCCGGTGCCGGGGGTCACGATTCGGCTGCGGCGCGAGCGTTATGCGAGGCTTGTCATTGACACGCCGGGGATGGTGGCGCCGACGATGCTGGGTGTGAAGGGCGTGCTGATCGGGCGTGACGCGCAGGGCGAACCGCATGTGTTCATTCAGCGACGGCACGCGCACACGCGGGTGTACCCCGGCTGCTGGGAGATCGGTCCCGGCGGCGGGCTGGATGTCTCTGGCGAAGCGATCGCGCTCACGCCCGCGGCACTTGTCGAGCAACTCGCCGGTGAGATCCGCGGGGAGATGGGGCTGGACGCAGCGACACTCGGGCTCGGCGCCGGCGGCGAGCTGAGCGGCCACAGCGCGTCGTTCGGGCTGGAGGATCGGGCGGCGCAGTCGTTTGACGTGTGCTTCGTGGTTGCGTGGCCCGGGGTGATCGACGCGGCGTGCCCACCGGGCGATGC
>JAIEQQ010000321.1 GCA_019747615.1 Phycisphaerales bacterium | reverse complement strand
GGCCTTGCGAAGCAGGTGATCTGGGCGGAGGTTCATCGCCTGCCGCAGATTGATCGGACGCTCTTGATGGAGCGGCACCTGCTGAGCAAAGAGCACAGCAAGGGCGGGGCGGCCAGCGGGGTGGATTGGCCGCGCGGGTTGTGTGTGAGCGCGCCGGATGAGCGGCTGAGCATCATGGTGAACGAGGAAGATCACCTGCGTGTGCAGGTGTTGCGATCCGGGCTCGCGCTGACCGATGCGTGGCAACAGATTGACGCGGTGGATGATCTGATCGAGGCGGGGCTGGAGTATGCGTACTCGCCGCGGTTTGGGTATCTCACGGCGTGTCCCACGAACGTCGGCTGTGCGCTGCGGATGAGCGTGATGCTGCATCTGCCGGGGCTCCGGATGACCGGCGAGCTGGATCGTGTGCGCCGCGCGACGAAGGAGCTCGGGCTTGCGGTGCGCGGGTACTACGGCGAGAACAGCGACGCGAGCGGTGACTTCTTTCAGATCTCGAATCAGGTCACGCTGGGCAAGTCTGAAGAGACGATCCGGCGCGAGCTGGAGAAGCAGATCCTGCCGCAGGTGCTGGAATATGAACGTGCGTCGCGACGGTTGCTGCTGGAGAAACGCCGGCGCGCGACGGAGGACGACATCTTTCGGGCCCTGGGTTTGCTGCGCTCGGCGCGGTTGCTTGCGCCGGAAGAGGCGATGGCGCAGCTGAGCCTCGTGCGGCTCGGAGTTTTGATGGGTGTGGTGCAAGGCTTAACGGAACAGGCGGTGACGCAACTGTTCTTGCTGGTGCAGCCGAGCCACTTGCAGCGGTTTCTTGGCAAGGAGATGGACCAGCAGCGCCGGCGCGAGGCCCGGGCCGATCTGGTGCGGGAGCGGCTGGGCGGCGCCTGATCGCGGGCGAGTCGGGTGCTCGGGTGCGATCGCTGCTGGCGGCCGGTATACTCGCTCCAGCCCCAAGGGAACTTCTCGCATGGCCAGCTTGGCCGTCACGGCACCATTTGGCTTCACCTTCGATGTCCTGCGGTTCCTTCGCGCGTACAAAGCACTGGGCGTGCGGAGTGCGCAGTTCTATCGCAACGAAAAGGCACCGCCGACGCTGAACGAGGCGCTGGCGATCAGCTCTCAGGCGGGCGTGCCGTTTGACTCGATCCACGGCGTGTTCGGCCCGCACCTTGACCCAAGCGGGCCGGATGCGGCGCATCGGGCGCATTGTCTGAAGGTGTACGAGGACGAGGGGAAGCTGGCTCGTGACCTGGGCGGGCCGATGGTGGTGGTGCATCCCGCGGCACAGACGCCGGACATGCGGGCTTTGTCGATCGCGGAGTTGATGGGTGAAGCGCCGGTGCGGTGGCCGCGGCTGATGGAGTTCATGCGCGATCTGGCGGCGATCGGAGAGCGGTTGGGCGTGGTGTATCTGATTGAGAATCAGCCACCGAACTGCCCGCTGGGGCATGATCCCAAGGCGCTGGCCGAGGGCGTGGCGATGATCGGCTCGCCAAAGCTGAAGTTTTGCCTGGACACCGGGCACGCGCACATGACCAGCGACACGATCAAGGCGGTGTCGGAGGTCAGCGACGTGCTGGCGTATCTGCACATCCACGACAACGACGCGAAGGTGGATGACCATCGCATGCCGGGCGATGGCACGATCGATTGGGCGGCTTTCGGCAGCGAGCTGCGCCGGAGCGGCAACCAGTCGCCACGGATGCTCGAGGTGTTCTATGACGAGGCTCGCGTGGAGGCGCTCGTCGAAGCGGGGTATGCGAGCGAGTTGATTCGATCGTGCGCGCTGTAGCGATGGCCGAATGAGTGCGTGAGCTGCGGGCGCATTGATGGTGTGCGAATGCCGCTGGGCGCGATGGGCGAAGGCGGTTGAGACGCATGAGCCACGATCGAGATTCTGAGCGGGATTTGGAGGGCGGCGATGGGCCGGCGCGCGATGAGGCGCGAGCGGGTGGTGCGTTTGTGTGGCCGCCGCGGGCGATGGTGGAGGTGAAGGGTGGGGGGGGCGGGAGGCGTGGGGGTGGGGCGGAAGCTGGTACAGCGGGCGTGCGTGGTGGGTTCGCGGGGGATCGGCGCGAGGCGAGGGCCGGGGGCGAACCGAGAGCTCGTGGTGATGTGAACGCGGATCAAGCCGCGCGCGATACCACGCGGGCTGAACGCGGGCGGGGCAAGATCGCGATCGACGCGACGGGTTCAACGGTGTGGGGGTTTGTGGCCGCCGCGATCGAGGATGCGTGGCTCGATACAACGCGACCGGCGTTGTGGCGGCGGCTGCTGAACGGGCGCGCGGTGGATGGGCCGCGGGCGGCGGTGTGTGCTAGGTGCGGGCGCGAACGGGCTGGGATGAGAGCGCCAGCTCGTGAGGGCGGCGGCGTCCGGGGGCGCGGATGCGAGTTTTGTGAACAACACGCCCCTGCGTGGAGCGAGTTTGTGCGAGTCGGGCGTTATCGCGGCGTACTGCGAGATGCGATTCGCGAGCTGAAGTTTGAGCGAGGGCGAGCGACGGGCGTGCGGCTCGGGAAGATGCTCGGGCGGCGGATTGCCCAGCGGGTTGTGCGGCTCGATCGCGTTGGGCGGATCAAGCGGGTGGTCATGGTGCCGATGCCGACGACCCGGTGGCGGCGCGTGACGCGAGGGATTGATCATGCACGGGTCATTACGCGGGCGGCCGCCGGCGAGGCGCGTCGGGCATTGCGAGCGATGGGTCACCCGGCGGAGGTGGTGATGGCGGATCTGCTCACGCGGCGGTCTTCCCCATCGCAAACCCGGGTGACGGGATCCGAACGGCGGCGGAATGTCGCGGGGGTGTTTCGGGCGCGCGGGGTGTGGTGGGAACGAGCGAGGGGAGCGGAACTGGGGAAGCGGGGCGGTCGGGGGAGCCGGGCGGTCCTTGGAGCCGCGGCGGGTACTGCGGCTGCGGCGACCGCGGATCGAAACTTGGAGCGCGAGGCTGGCGTTCTGGGGGCAACTGAGAAGATGGGCGAGCGGGCAGAGGATGGGCAAGCGGGGGGTAGTGTGGGCGCTTGGCGACGGGTGCTTGGGTGGGTTGGCCGGGCAATCATGGGTGGAATACGGCCTTTGAGGCGGATATGTTCGCCTTGGGGCTGGGTGGTCGACAGCGATGGGAAGCCTCGCCAGGGGGTTATGATCGTCGGCGTGGATGACATTTCAACGACGGGCGCGACGATGCACCAGGCGATCCGGGCGATTGAGCGGGCGATTGGACGAAAGCGGGCGAGCCAAGCGGGTGTGGAATTGTGGGGGGCCTCGGTGGCGGTGACAGGGGCATCAGAACCGGATAAAGACGCGGCGGAGGCTGGTTTACGAGGGGTTCAGGAGGGCGGGTGACAGTGGGGGGATGGTGGAGAACCGGTGGGGAGGCGCAGGAATGGCGAGGGTCTCATGAAAAAATCGAAAAACTGTGGGACGCTGAGCTTGACCGGGGCCCGGCGGAAGGTATCATCCTGACCCCACTGCGACCGAAAGGAAGCACGCGGGACGCGTCGAAAAGACGCGGCAAACTTTGAAAAGTGAACAGTTGGAAGTCCGCGAGAAGATGCGGCATGAGCAACGTTTCGCGACGTATGCCAGCTAACACTGGCGCTCGTGCTGAATCCAAAACGTTGGCCAGGTTCACAACTGGCCGCGTCACTCTCGCGAGACAAAGAATTTATACCCTTTGTTAATGAGTGAGCAACCAAACCCATCCCGGCTTAGCCCCGAGGATGGGGCCGGAGGCCGGAGGTCGAAAGACCGAAGGTTAACGGTGACCGCCCGCTGGGTAACGCCAGCGGGGAATCAGGTCAAATCTTTCTTGTAAGAAACGCCACTTCGGTGGTGTAAAACGGAAAACAAGTGAAGAGTTTGATTCTGGCTCAGATTGAACGCTGTCGGCATGGTTAAAGCATGCAAGTCGAACGGACCCGCAAGGGTCAGTGGCGGAAGGGTGAGTAATATGATTGAACGTACCCTGAGGTAGGGGATAGGCATGGGAAACTGTGCGTAATACCCTATGATCTCTTCGGATCAAAGATTTATCGCCTTGGGATCGGCAATCATCCTATCAGGTAGTTGGCGGGGTAAAAGCCCACCAAGCCTTAGACGGGTAGCAGGTGTGAGAGCACGGCCTGCCACATCGAAACTGAGACACTGTTCGGACTCCTACGGGAGGCTGCAGCGACGAATCTTCCGCAATGGGCGAAAGCCTGACGGAGCGATGCCGAGTGTGGGATGAAGCGGCTTTGCCGTGTAAACCACTGTCAGGGGATAGAAAAAATGATCATCCTCAAAGGAAGGGGCGACTAACTCTGTGCCAGCAGTCGCGGTAAGACAGAGGCCCCAAGCGTTAATCGGAATCACTGGGCTTAAAGGGTGCGTAGGCGGATCTGCAAGTGTCGTGTGAAAGCCCACTGCTCAACGGTGGAACAGCACGGCAAACTGCAAATCTTGAGGAATCTAGAGGCCGGTAGAACGATTGGTGGAGCGGTGGAATGCGTAGATATCAATCGGAATGCCAAAGGTGAAGACAGCCGGCTGGGGATTTCCTGACGCTGAGGCACGAAAGCGTGGGGAGCAAACAGGATTAGATACCCTGGTAGTCCACGCCCTAAACGATGTGTGCTGAATCACGGCGGCTCTGACGCCGTCGGGATTGTAGAGAAATTGGTAAGCACACCGCCTGGGGAGTACGGTCGCAAGGCTAAAACTCAAAGAAATTGACGGGGGCTCACACAAGCGGTGGAGCATGTGG
>JAIEQQ010000370.1 GCA_019747615.1 Phycisphaerales bacterium | reverse complement strand
CGTGGCGTGTACGTCGAGCACGAGAGTTTGCCAGATTTCCACGAATCGCCCATCTTCGCGCACGGTCGGTCGCGATCGTGCGCGCGCAAACGAGTTCGTTCACCGCGACTCGCGCAGCGAGCTCACGCCGTGCCCGCGACCCGCTCGACCTCTTCCATGTCCGTCGCGCCCTCGGCCGCGAGCCGCCAGCCGCTCTGCTGCAGCGTCGTGAACAGCCCCTTCTCGATCACTTTCTTCATCTGCGCGATCGTCGGGTCTTTCAGCACGATGTCGCGAAGCTCATCCGTGAAATCCAGCAGCTCAAAGATCGCCCGCCGCCCGCGATACCCCGTCTTCAAGCACGCCGCGCATCCCACCGGCACGCACAGCTCGTTCTTGCCCTCAAGGTACTTGCCCATCGTCGTCGCCTGGCGCGGCGTGATCCTCACGCGACTCTTGCAGTTGTCACACAGCGCCCTCACCAGCCGCTGCGCAAGAACAAGCTCCAACGAGCTCGCCACCAAAAACGGCTCAACCTTCAAGTCCAACAACCGGAACACCGCGGAGATCGAGTCCTTCGAGTGGACTGTCGAGAACACCAAGTGCCCCGTCATCGCCGCCTGCATCGCGGTGCGCGCCGTCTCCTCATCGCGAATCTCACCCACCAGAATCACGTCCGGGTCCTGCCGCAGCACCGATCTCAGCAACTGACTGAACCCGTTGCCCTTCTTCTCATCGATCGGGATCTGCGTCGTCCCCTCAAGCTGATACTCGACCGGGTCTTCGATGGTGACGACGTTCGTCGTCTCGCGGTCGATCTCGCGAAGGGCGTTGTAGAGCGTCGTGGTCTTGCCGCTGCCCGTCGGCCCGCACACCAGGATGAAGCCCTGCTCCTTCTGGCCAACCTTCCGCACACGCTCGTGCATGTACGTCGGCAGCCCGAGCTCGCTCAAACTCCGCGGCGCGATCGCGGCGTCAAGCACTCGCACCACCATCTTCTGCCCATGCACGCTCGGCGTGATGCTCACGCGATAGTCCACCCGGCGCGACTTCAATCGACTCGAAAAGTGCCCGTCCAGCACCGCGTCATCGTGCGTCATCCGCATCTGGCACGCGGTCTTGACCATGCCGACGACAAGCGTGCCCACGCGCTCGGGGATATCGCAGATGCTCACCATCTGCCCATCCACCCGCAGCCGCGCGTGATAGTTCGTCGCCCGCGGCTCCAAGTGCAAGTCCGTCGCGCGACTCTTGGCCGCGAGCAACAGCAGCAAGCGCAGCGCCATCGGCCCCGGCCCATCGCTGGCCAGCGCGTCGTTGCTCTCGCCACGCGAATCCACCAGCACGACCTTCTCATCGCCCTCAGCCTTCGGCGGCAGCGCCGTCAGCGCCGCTCGCAGATCCACCGCCCACGCCAGCCCATCCCCCGATGCGCCCGCGCGCGCCGTTTCCCGCGCCGCCGCCTTGGCCCCCTCGCTGCCCGGCTCCACTTCGATCGCGAACGTGTGCGAGCCCACCTTCACCGAGTCGCCAGCCTTCAGCGGGTGCTCGGAGCCGATCACCTTCTGGTTGTTCACCTTCGTGCCGTTCCGCGAGCCCAGATCGCGCACGCGCACGCCGCCGCGACCGTCAGACTCCAGCACGCAGTGATACCGCGACGCGGCGTCGTCGTTCAGCGAGAGCGTGTTGTCCTTGGCCCGCCCGATCGTGACGGCATCCTCGCCGAGTTGAAGGCTGTACCCGCGACCATCGGTGGACGTCAGTTGAAAGCTCGCCATAGATCGCCCGCTGCCTCCATCGCACTCGCCCACGCGCCGCCCGAGCCTGAGGGTCATCGTATCGGCTCCGAGCGTGGGATGCAGGCGGCTCGAGAAGTGGCGAAGTGGCAAAGTGGCAGAGTGGCAGAGTGGCAGAGTGGCGAACTGTTGAGGGCAGGGCCTGTGGGGCAGGCGTCCTCGCCTGCCTCCCGCAGACTCCAGAGTTGCCGGGGGCTCGCAGCCAGTCATCAGTTGTCAGCAATCACAACACATCGCCCAGCACTCGGCACGCCGCCACTCCGCCACTCCGCCACTTTGCCACTTTGCCACTTTGCCACTTTGCCACTTTGCCACTCCCCGCACAACGCCATACCCTCGGGTCTATGGCCATCCGCTCCGAAGACATCCTGCACGTCAAGACCCCGAGCATGAACCGCCTCGAGGCCGCGTACCTCCCGGAGGTCATCAAGGGCTTCGGCACGACCATGCGCCACTTCTTCACCAGCTTCGGCGGCATGGGCAACAGCCGGACGATGTCGTACCCAGAAGAACGCCGCGAGAACATGAAGGTCGAAGACGGCGGCATGGAGCTCAAGAACTTCCGCGGCTTCCACCGCCTCAACCGCGACGAAAAAGGCCGCGTCAAGTGCGTCGCCTGCATGATGTGCCCGACGATCTGTCCGGCCAAGTGCATCCACATCATCGCCGGTGAGAGCCCCTGGGACGATCGCGAGAAGTACCCCGTCAAGTTCGAGATCGACGAGCTCCGCTGCATCTACTGCGGCATGTGCGAAGAGGCCTGCCCCGTGGACGCCATCGAGCTCACGCCGGAATACGACATCGTGGGCCTCACGCGCCAGGAGATGATCTTCGACAAGGAAAAGCTGCTGCACGTCTACGACGTGACGATCAGCAAGAAGCCGATGTGAGGGCCTAGAAATGATCAAGAACACTGAAGCGGTGCAGGCGGCAAAGAAGTACGCAGCGGAGCTGTTTAGCGACGCGTCGATCATTCGACTCGAAGAGATCGAGCTCGATGACAGCGGGCAGGAGTGGTTGGTGACGGTCTCCTTGCGACGGCCGACTCCACGACCGAACCCGTCCCCACTCGCTGAACTTGCAAATCCGGCACTTGCCGCTCTCGCTGCGATGGGCGGCACTGCGTTCGGTGAGTACCAACTCGACCTCAAGATTGTTCGAGTGAACGCCAATACGGGCGAGGTGGTTTCCGTCAAGAACCGCGCGGCGTGAAATCCATGCCACCTTCACCCGTAGGTTCGCCGCCGTCAGCGCCGTACTTCTTGATACCAATGTTCTCTTGCTGCTGGTCGTCGGCTTGATGGACAAAGGCTGGATTGGAAAGTTCCGAAGGACCGCAGGTCGCTATGAGGTTCGCGACTTTGATGTCCTCACGCGCTGGCTTGCGCCGTTCAGCACATTCGTCACGACACCGCACGTGCTCGCCGAAGCGTCGGCGCTCCTCGGCCAGTTGCCGAAGGACGTCAAGGGCGGCACAGGGGTCGATACCCGAGCTCAAGCAAAGCTCCTACACGTCGCGTCGCTGTGGGATGAGCGCTTTTCGCCGGTGGTAAGCTTCTCTGAGAACCCCGCAATGGTCCTGAAGTTCGGACTGACCGACGCGACCATCCAGCGAGTTGCCGCGACCGGTATCGCGATTCTCACCGACGACTCCCCGCTCTACGGCGTCCTCGTCGCCACGAATCCGCATGTGACAAACTTCACCCACCTCCGCAACATGGACTGAGCGTCAAGCGCCGGTTCGCACGATGTCGCGGACCTCGCCCGCCAGGGCGCTCGCAGCGATGGATACGGCATCTCGCCAATCTTGCCTTTGTTGGCGTGACGCATCGTCCTTGGTCGCGTAAATCACCGACCGGCTCGCCGTGACCAGCACGCCCGCGTCCGCGGCCCCCGCCCGCTTGGCTCGCAGCATGCCGCGGATGTCCTCCGCCGTGCCGCCTTGCGCGCCGTAACCGGGAATTAGGAACACCTGGTCGGGCATCCGCTCGCGCAGCGCCCGCGCATCCTGCGCCTTGGTCGCACCGACCACCGCGCCCACATCGCTCAGCCCGCACTGCCCAACACACCCCGCCCCGAGCGCCGCCACCTCCGCGCCCATCAACTCGCCCACGCTTCGCCCATCACTCAGCCGCTGCGACTGGATCGAATCGCTCTCAGGGTTACTCGTCCGCACCAGTACAAACACGCCCAGCCCCGCCTCCAGATAAGGCCGCACCGTCCCCAGCCCCAGATACCCATTCACCGTGATCGCGTGCGAGCCCGACCGCTTCGCCGCCGCGGCGTAGTGCGACGCCGAGATCCCAATATCCCCGCGCTTGGCATCCAGAATCACCACCAGCCCACGCTCCGCAGCCTGATGCGCCTGCCGCTCCAGCAACGACACGCCCGCCCCGCCATACCGCTCGTAACACGCCGACTGAAACTTCACCGCCGCCGCCACGCCCGCCACCGCATCAATCACGCCAAGCCCAAACTCCTCGATCGCCGCCAGCGGCTCATGGTGCTTCGCACGAACAACCGCGGGCAACGACTCCAGCACCGGATCCAGCCCCACACACACGGGCGAACCCGCCCGCTCAATCGCAGTGTGGAGACGGTCAGCAAAGTGGGGCGGCGTTGGCATGTTGGGAAGTGGCAAAGTGGCAGAGTGGCGAAGTGGCAGAGTGGCAGAGTGTGGGGCAGGCGTCCCGCCTGCCTCCGCAGACTTCGACAGACGCCGAGCGGCACATTCCCGCAAGCAAACCAAGCGTAGCGTTCCGCAGCCTGAAATCTCACGCCTCACGCCCACGCCTCCCCACTTTGCCACTCCGCCACTTTGCCACTTTGCCACTTCCCCATGAACTCCCCCCTCCACATCGACCTCAAAAAAGACCGCGGCCTCACCATCGCCTGGGCCGATGGCTCCTCCTCCTATTACTCCATCCTCTACCTCCGCAAAATGTCCCCCAGCGCCGAAGCCCGCGAGCTCCGC
>JAIEQQ010000419.1 GCA_019747615.1 Phycisphaerales bacterium | reverse complement strand
GCGGAGGTTGGCCTCGATCGTCAGATCGGCCTGGCCCTCAGCGTTGACCATTTCCTCCATCGAGAGGTGATCAGCGCGGAGCAGGAGCTGGCGGATGACGAGTTCAGAGAGGTTGAACGCGCGCTCGATCTCGCCGAGCTTGTCGGTGGAGACCGAGAAGTAGCAGAGGATGTAGAGGCCGCGCTTCTGCTTCTGGATCGGATAGGCCAGCGGGCGGTCGCCCCACTTCTTGATGGCGATGATGGTCGCGCCGTTCTTGGTCAGCACGTCCTTGATGAGGTCCACGCCGGATTTCAGGTCGGCGGTGACAGACTGCGGGAACAGGAACATCGCTTCGTAGTTGCAGGTCGGGACTTGACGCATGGGAAACCTCTTGAAATGGTGGTAAAACTCAGTGTTTGATGACGGATGGACCGTTACGGGCGAACGCCCGGAGCGGGGGTGCGGGGGGTGGGGGGTGGGGGTGTGGTTGGTGTGGTCGAAGGCATCGCAGACTTCGCCGATGCCGGCGCCTCGATCTTCGGCTTCGGGCGGGTATTGAACCGGTTCATGGCGTCGGTCACGCCATCGCGAACGAAGCACTCCACCGCCTCGCAGACGCGCGTCAGGGCGGTGCCCAGATCGCGGAACTGCTCGTCGGTGAACTTGCCGAGCACCCAGTTCGCCGGATCGTCGTACCCCTCCGGCGGCGGATCGATGCCGATCCGAAGCCGCGGGTAGACCTGGCCACCCAGCGCTCGCTGGATGTCCGACAGCCCGTTGTGCCCGCCGGCCGAGCCCTCGGCGCGGATGCGGATCTGGCCCAAGGGAAGCGAGTAGTCGTCGACCAGCACCATGAGATCGCTGGCGGCGTTGAGCTTATAGAACCCCAGCGCCTCGCTCACCGACGAACCCGAGCAGTTCATGAAGCGCATGGGCTTCAGCAGCACGCACCGATCACCCGCCATCGGGATCTCAGTGACCTCGCCGCCGAAGCGCTGCCGAACGCTGCCTTCGACCTTGCTGCGGCGCAGCAGGGCATCGACGCCGAGAAACCCGGCGTTGTGACGCGTGCGTTCGTATTGGCTGCCCGGGTTGCCCAGGCCGACAATCAGCTTCATGAGTCTCTCGTCCACAGGGGCGGAGCGGGTTTCGCGTGATGGCCTGCGTGTTGCAAGTGCCGCGACCTCTGCTCCGCCCCTGTGGTGTTCCACAGGGGTGGGGGTGGTAGGGGTGACTTTGGAGAACGATTACTTCTTCGGGGCCGCCTTGGCGTCCTTGGCCGGGGCTGCGCCCGCCGCGGGCTTCGCACCGGGCTTGGCATCCGCCGCGGCCTTCTCGGCCTTCTCCTTCTCGCCGATGACTTCCGGAACAACGGCGCCGGCAGCGACCGCAGTGGCCTCTGCAACGACCTCTTCCTTGGCTTCGACGATCTGAGCGATGATCGCGTGCGGATCCGTCAGCAGCTTCATGTCCGCCGACGGCAGCGGCACCTTGTCGGCGGTGATCAGGCCGTTGAGCTCCAGGCCGGAGATATCGATCGCGATCGACTCGGGCAGGTCCGCAACGCGGCACTCGATGATGATCTCGTTGGTCGGGTGCATGAGGATCGCGCCGGCCTGCTTGAGGCCGATGGCCTCGCCACGCAGGGCGATGTGCACCTTGGTCTTCACGCGCTCGTTGAGATCGACGCGGGCGAAGTCGGCGTGGATGATCGAGTCGCCGAGATAATCAAACTGCACGTCCTTAAGCAGCATGACCTGGCCGGACTCGCCGTCCATCTCAAGGCGGAAGACCTTCTCGCCCTTCTCGATGAGCGTGATCGTTTCCTTGGACGGGAAGTTGACAGCGACCGGCGGGCGGCCGTGCCCGTAGATGACCGCGGGCAGGTGGCCCAAAGCGCGCTCGCGCTGGGCGACGCGTGAACCGAGTCGGTCGCGCTTGCTGGCCTTCAGAACGGGTGACTTCTCATGCATGCGAGGCTCCTCAAAACAATGGTGTGTAAACCGGTGTGTATTGCGGTGTGAAAATGAAAACGGCGAGGCTCACAGCCCCGCCGACTAACGCTTTGTCCCCGTGCTGCGCTTGAACAGCGCGCTGATCGACATGTTGCTGTGAATGCGGTGAATCGCCTCGCCAAGGAGCGTGCCCACCGACAGGATCTCGACCTTGCTGCGCAATGGCTCGGCGTGCGCCGGAAATGGAACCGTATCGCTGACGATGATCTTGCTGATCGGCGCCGCCAAGAGCCGCTCGACGGCCTTGCCGGCAAAGACGCCGTGCGTCGCGGCGGCGATGACTTCCTTCGCACCGCGCGACATGACCAGTTCGGAAGCTTCCGCCAGCGTGCCGCCGGTGGAGATCATGTCATCGACCATGAGCACGGTCTTGCCGCGCACGTCGCCGATGATGTTGTCGGTGATGACTTCGCTGCCGGAGATGCGGCGCTTGTTGATGATCGCCAGATCGCCGCCGAGCACGTTGGCGAAGCTCTCGGCGACCTTGACGTTGCCAAGATCGGGCGAGACGAGGCAGAGGTTGCCCAGCGATTCGCGCTGCTGCATGAAGTGATCGACAAACACCGGGCTGGCGGTCAGGTGATCAACCTGAATATCAAAGAAGCCCTGGATCTGCGCCGCGTGCAGATCAACCGCAAGCACGCGATCGGCCCTTGAGCCGGTGATCAGGTTTGCCACGAGCTTGGCGGTGATGGGCACGCGCCCCTCGTCTTTACGATCCTGGCGTGCGTAGCCGAAGTACGGGATCACCGCGGTCACACGCCGGGCGCTGGCGCGCTTCAGGCAGTCGATGAAGATCAGGATCTCCATCAGATTCTCGTTGACCGGCGGGCTCGTCGAGAGCACCAGGAAGCAATCGCGCCCGCGCACGTCCTCCTCGAGCTTCACGATGATCTCCGAGTCGGCGAACGTCTCGATCCGCGCCTGGCCGATCGGCAGGCGCAGGTGCTCGCAGATGCGCTTGGTCAGCGGCTGGCTGACGCGCCCGGAGAAGATCTTCAGCTCGCTGGCGGCCGTGTTTGGCGTCATGGGCGAGCCCCGTTCCCGCCGGGTGACCGGCGTCGATAGATCGCATCAACTTCGGCGAGCTGCTCCGGCGTGTTGATGCTCAGCACATCCTCCGGCGGCACCGCGTCGATCACCTCAACACGCTTGCCCTCGGTCAGCAGCATCGCCGGCACGTCGGTGATGTAGTACTCGCCCGAGTGCTCGTTGCGCTTCACCTTCGCGAGTGTCGAGAAGAGCGTCGCCAGGTCAAAGCAGTAGTACGACGGGTTCACCTCGCGGATCGCCAGTTGCTCCGGCGAGCATTCCTTGTGCTCGACGATCTTCTGGAGCCGCCCCTCGCGATCACGAACGATGCGGCCGTAGCCGGTCGGATCATCGATCAGGCTCGTCGCCAGCGACGCCTGCGCGTTGTGCTGACGATGGCGCGAGAGCAGTTGCTTCAGCGTCGCGCCGCGGATCAAGGGTCCATCGCCCGCGAGAACAAACACGTCGCGCTTGCCCTTGCCCGGCTTCAGGTCTTCGCTGAACACGCCCTCGGAGCAACGCACCGCGTGCCCCGTGCCGAGCTGCTCGCTCTGCACCGCGTACTCGATCCCCGCGACCCACGATTTGGGCTGCTTGGCGATCGCCTCGTACACCAGTTCCTGCTTGTAGCCGACGACGAGCACCACCCGCTGGCACCCCGCATCGCGGCACGCGTCCACCACGGCGCACACCATCGGCCGCCCGCCGACCTCGTGCAGGACCTTGGGCAGATCGCTCCGCATGCGCGTGCCCTTGCCCGCGGCGAGAATGATCGCCATCGGCGGAAGCGTCGAAGGCCCGGCGTTTTCAGAGAATGCCACCATGTGACGTCGGTCACAGGTCTCATCAGTTCATCAAGGCTCGGTGTTGAGTCGAGCGAATCGTGCCGCGCTGGTGGCGAGGTCGTCGGCGAGCGTCATCGGGCATGGTCGCCGGCTCGCCGCGATCGCAGATCGCTCGTAAACCAGGAACGGCCCGCACGCACGCGGTCACAAGAAGTTGGCCGACCTGGATTCGAACCAGGACAAGCAGAACCAAAATCTGCTGTGCTACCGTTACACCATCGGCCAGCCTGAAGACCCGCACCGACACATTATCCGCTCGCAAAGGGCAAAATCAGCCCCGCGTCTCAACACCTGAACTGAATAGAACCGTCACCTTGCTCCTGCGTGAGACCCCGGATCGAGACCGGGATCGGGTGCGTAACGCATCATCGCGGAACGCGACCCACGCACGCCCGGCACAACGCCGGAGCAAGGAGGAATCGCGGCGATTGACCCAGCGCCCTCGTCGCGCCGAATCGTGAGCAGGACCTCCGCAGCAGCCGCTTGGCGAAGACCCCTGACCGCGCCTCGGCGAGCATTCGCTCGCGTCCGTCACGGTCGGCCCTGAGGGACAAGTTTAGACGACCCGCCGTGCGGGTCAACCGGAGCCCCCAGCGTGCCAGCAACGTCCGCTCTGGGACGTTGATGCCCATGGTCACCATCGAACCCAAAGACACCGACCCGCAAAGCCGGGTCGGTGGCACGAATGCCTTGTCCCAAAAACAAAGTCAGGATCGCTTTCGCGACCCTGACTCACGGTAGAAGAGGAGAAGAGGAGTGTCCTAGAGATCTACGAAGCCGGGCGACGACGTGTTCGCTGCATTCCCGCAATCGCCAGCGCTTTCGTGCGAGATTTCTCGTCATCAGTGAATCACCTTACTCGCTTCCGTGG
>JAIEQQ010000292.1 GCA_019747615.1 Phycisphaerales bacterium | reverse complement strand
ACACGCTCGCCACGCTCACGCTCAAGCTCCGCACGCTGCCGAGCATTCTCGTCGGCGTCGTTAACGGCCCCGCCATCGGCGGCGGCTGCGGCCTGGTCACCGTCTGCGATGTCGCCATCAGCTTCACCGATAACAAGCTCGGCTTCCCCGAAGTCGATCTGGGCGTCTGCCCCGCGGTCGTCGCGCCGTGGCTCGTCCGCAAGATCGGCCCCGGCCGCGCACGCCAAGTCCTCCTCATGGGCGGGCTCATCAGCGGCAAAGAAGCCTTCGACACCGGCATCCTCACCCACATCGCCCCCACCGCCGCCGACTTGCCCGCCCTCAGCGAGCAACTCGTGCAGCGACTGGCCACCGCCGGGCCCGCGGCCCTCCGCGCCACCAAAGAACTCCTCAACCAGCTCGACGGCTCCTACGACCAAGCCCTGCTCTCACGAGCCGCGGACCTCTCAGCCGACGTGCTGAACTCACCAGCAACGCAGGAGACCCTGCGCAAGAAGCTCGGCGCGTAGCCACGAAACATGCTGCATGCCATCGTCCGTTGCCCACGTCACCAACTGGGTATCCTCCGGCCATGAGCACCCCCCCCACGCCCAACACCGCGGCCGCCGCGCCACTGGCCACCGCCATCGACGCCGACAAGGTGATCACGATGACCCTGGAAGCCAACCAGGGGCCGATGTGCATTCTCGACGAAGCGTTGATCCGCCGGATCGAAGCGACGCTGAAGGCGCTGCCGCGCGACGCAACGGGACTGATTCTGGCGTCGGCGTCGCCGCGCGTGTTCGTCGCGGGCGCTGATCTCAAGAGCATCATCGCCATGAGCCATGATGATCTTGATCGTTACCTCGCGTACGGCCAGCGCGTGTTCGGGATGCTCTGCGATCTGCCGTATGTCACGGTCGCCGCGATCAACGGCGCCGCGCTGGGCGGCGGGCTGGAGCTGGCGATGCACTGCGACGGGCTCGTGGCCTCGCCCGCGCCGATGGTCCCCGGCAAGGACGGCGCGCCGGCGTCACCAAAGCCCTATCCCGTCGGCCTGCCCGAAGCCGGCCTGAGCATCTGCCCCGGCTGGGGCGGCACGAATCTGTTGCCCGCGCGCGTCGTCGATATCGCCGAGGCCATGCGCCGCACCTGCACCGGCAAGACCTGGACGATCGACAGCGCGATGGAAGTCGGGCTCTTTGACGCCGTGAGCGAAGAGGCGAGCACCGCGAGCCTGCTCGGCACCGCGAAGTCATGGCTGCTGGAAAACCGGACGCTCGTCAGCGAGCGCCGCGATGGCCTGCCCCTGCACTGGCTCGGGCGCGATCACGTCATCAATCAGGCGGGTATCGCGATCCACGAGGTGCGCGCCGAGCTCGGCGCCGCGGATCCCGCCAAGAGCTGCCTCGAGGCGATGCAAGCCGGGCTCGCCGGCGGGCGGGCCGGCTGGGATGCGGCGCTGAAGGTCGAGCGCGAGCAACTCAATCGCCTGCGGGCCGCGCCCGTGGGCAAGGGCGCGATCGACGCGTTCCTGACCAAGAAGTGACGACGATGCGTGTGGAGCCCTGTGCCTTTGGGTACCCCCTCTCTCCGAGAGGGGTCGGCGCTCTTGAGCCCGCTCACGGGCATCCGTCAAAGTACACGCTGAAGAACACGTTGTAATCACCCTCGGTCACGCCGTTGTTCACGCCCGGCGCACCAGCAGTAAACGGCGGCAGCGCCTGGCCCGCGTCATCCGCGATATCGCAATACCCCATCGCATCAAAGTACCCGCTGAAGAACGCGTTGTAATCGCCCTCGGTCACGCCGTTGTTCGTGCCCAGCGCCGGCAGCAGCGGGCTGCCCAGCGGCTGGCCCGAATCATCGGCGATGTCCGCCGGCGAGCAGCGCTGCGGAAACTCGATCGGCGTCGTTCGGACTTCGATCCGCGCGATGTCCGCGCGGGCGCTGGCGCTTGATGTGTTGTCGCCGATGAACAGGAAGTTATTGATGCGATACGGGTTGAACGGCAGGCCCGAGCCGCTGCTGTCCCACGCCGAGTAGTCACGCATCGGGCCGCTGAGAACGCGGACGCCGTCAACATACAGCGTGTACACGCCGCTCTGCATGTTCAGGTCGTAGCGACGAAACACATCGCCCGTGTCGCACCACGCGCCCTCGCTCTGGGTGAACAGCACCGGCGGCACGCCGCCCGCCTGCGCCCACACCCGATCCTCCCAGATCCCAAGCTCGATCCCCGGCCCAGCGCTAGACAGCGAGATCACGCTCACCCCCGCGCGATGGCTCGTCGCGTGCGTCTCGCTCACCACCCGCAGATCAAACCGCACGCTGTAGCCCGTGCTCGCGTTCAGCACCGGCCACGCGCCGTTCACCGCCGACGGCGGGATGCTCGAGAACAAAGAAAAGTGCGAGAAGTACCCCCCGCGGTTCGCGTTCGCGTTGCTCGAATCAAGCGTCACATACCCCGGCGGTGTCGCCACCTGCGTCTGCGTCCCGCCGCCAGTCCCAAACGGCGGCAAAAACACCACCCACCCCTGACTCTGCGGCAGCGTGTTCAGCGCTCCGTTATACACCACCGTCGTCGCGCCGCCGGCCGATGCAGCCAGCGCCAGCGCGCCCGCAATCCCGACACCCCCACGCGCACCGAGAACCCACCGCCGCGATGAAATCGACGCCATGCCCATAGCACAAGTATTCACCAAGAACCGCCGCCTGCAAAGGAACTTCCAAGCCCGGGCGGATCAATCTGATGGTCTCGGCCCACAGCGAGTCTGCGGGAGGCAGGCGTCCCGCTGCTTTGTAGACATCCTACTTGCATTTGGGACGGGAAGGCGCTCTACTGCGTCGATGAAGGAACTGAACGCGGGCAATCTCTTCGAGCGGACCAGCGCCGATGGGTATTGGGAGCGTGTGGCTCGGGCCGCGGTCGTTGCTTCGTGCCGCGCTGTTGAACAGCACCGCACACGCTTCAGTCGCAAGGACTTTTCCCAGCCCCAGCTCCTGGCCATTCTCGTGCTCATGAAGCTCAACAAGGCCACCTATCGCGGCATCGTCGCCCTGCTCGAAGCGATGCCCGGCGTCCGCGACATGCTCGGGATCTCACGCGTGCCGCACTGGTCCACCCTGCACAAGTTCGCCACGCGGCGATGCACCATCCAGATGGTCAACGACATCCTCGCGTGCCTAGCGCGGGACTTGGTCGAGGCCAACGGCGGCGGTCATCGCGAACAAGCCATGGACTCCACGGGCATCGACAGTTCCTGCGCGAGCCGTGATTACCGCGGCAGAACAGGCATTCTGGGTGCCAGGTATTTCAAGGCCTCGGTCGCGGTGATCTGCGGCATGTTCCTGCCCACGACCGTGATCGCCGACTGGGGCCCGACGCTCGACAAGGAACAAGCGGTGCAACTGGGAGAGCAGGCCGTGCTGGCGGTGCCGACAAGTCGGGTGCTGGCCGATCGGGGCTACGACCTGGAGGAACTGCACGCGGTCCTTCGAGAGAAGCACGGCGTGGACACCGCGGTCCCGCCGGTGCCGCGGTGGGGCCAGGTCAAGAGCAAGTACCGATCGACGCTGCAAGGAACGATCCCCGGCTACGGCCGCCGCTGGCATGTCGAGACGTTCATGAGCACGCTCAAGCGACGCACCGGCCCGGCCACCAACGCCCGAGGTGCCACGCGGCCACTCATCGACACCGCAGTGAAAGTCCTGGCGACAGCGATCCATATCGCTCCCGATTCGCCGCGAGAATGAGGGTAGTCTACAGAGCAGCGGGAGGCCTGCCCCACAAACGACAACTGATGCGACTTCATTTGCTGCTTTGAGCTTTGAGCTTTGAGCTTTACGCCCCCTCGCCCGGCCTCTCCCCCGCCCCCGTCACGCTCTCGCTGATCACGTCATAGCACGTCGCGAGCAACCCCACAAGCGGGAACTTCGCCGTGGTGAACGGGCTCGGCCCCAGCCGCCGCAGCAGCGGGTGCGAGACCGGCGCGGGCGTGATCGAAAGGTCCAGTTCCTCGGCGCTCACCGGCGCACTCCAGAACGACTCCAGGCACGCCGCGAGCGGCGGATGCACGATGTCCGTCACGCCCGGGATCCGAGGTGTCAACGTCGCAATATGCCGATCCGCGGCGCCCGGCGAGGCCATCGCCCGCGACTGCGCGATCGCACGCTTCTGGCGCAGCCGCTCCAGCAGGTCTTCCTTCCACAACCCTCGCAAGGTGAAGATTAAGAACGGATCCTGCCCAAGCTTCTCGGCCACGATCGCCATCACGCAGCACACGTGCTTGCAGAACGGCCCGACCTGTGCCGGCGGCTCCACTCGCACCGGGCGCGCCGTCGCACCGGGGATCAACGGCTGCGCCGCCAAAGCCGCCGCGTTCATCCGCACACAGTTGCACGCGAACGTGATCTCGCTCAAATCCTGCGGAAACAGCCGCAGCCCCGACGGCCGGAACACGTCCTCGATCGCCGGCGGCACCTCGCCCGCCAGCAAACCGGCGACATGCTTCGCCTCGCTCACCATCGTCTCGATCACCTTCTCCCACTGATCAAACGTGAACACCGGCAAGCGGACGTCCACGCTGTACGGCGTCGGCAGCCGGCCCTGCACCTTGGCAGAGATATGCCCCGCGTTCACCGGTGAGGCCGGCGCGCCCGGTGCCGGTGCCTGCGGCAGCATCAGCGACTTCGTCTGCCCCGCACGCGCATACGCGATCCCCTCCGCCAGCACGTCGTTGG
>JAIEQQ010000255.1 GCA_019747615.1 Phycisphaerales bacterium | reverse complement strand
CTTCCTGCAGCGGCAGGGCCAGTTCCCGCTCGCGATCGCGATAATCCTTCCCGTCGCCGAGTTCAACCGTTGCGACCCCCGGCACCGCGATCTCGGCACTCGGTCGCCCTTCCTGGCCATCGCGCCCGAGCGATCGCGCGTTCGTCGTCGTGGTCCCCGTGGCAAATGGCGGCGTGCTCATACTCACCCTTTCATCGGCCCGTCCGGATCGCCCGCCCCATCGAACCGCGCCCCAGCGACCAACAACCCACGCCGACTGATCCGACCATACGCCTAGTATCGCCCGAGGCGGTCCACACGCGCCGCACATTCCAGACTCTGCCGGGTTGACGCAACCCCAGATATTGGAGACACTTGCACCCCGGCACGCTCGCGCTTCGGCGCTGGCTTGTCGGGAGGCCCCCGTCGGCGCGTTGCGCGCCAACGGTTGTCGTCTGTCATTTCTCCCGGCTCGGGCCTCGTCCCGCGTCGGCTCACTTGCGAGGTGTTTATGGCTGGTCGCGGCGGATCATCAAACGGGGTTGTGGCAGCGGTCGTCCTCGGCGTGTTCGCCGCGGGCTTCTTCGTGCTCTCGCTGGTCTTCTACGGGGGCAAGTCCTCCGCCGAGCAGGAGCTCAAGAAGTATCGCGACGAGTCCAAGGAAATCGTCCGCGATAACGAGCGCAACGCGCCCGATCTGCGGGCTCTGGTCGCTGAGGCTGGCAAGGCCAACAAATCGCTGGCGACCTTCCTGCGCGAGCAGCAGCAGTCTGTTGCTGAGCGCATCACCGGCAACCGGGCCGACGGCCCTGCTCAGCTCCTTCGCGCCGCTGATGCCGCGATCGGGCCCGATGGCGGGTCGCTGATCAACCGCCTGACCAGCACGCGCACCGAGCTTGCCAGCGCCCAGCGCTCGGCCGCCGATGCCGACGCCGCCCGCAAGAACGCCGAGGCCCGCCTCACCGAGACCGACGGGCGCATCAAGGCGATGGAAGAGTCGATGAAGAAGGCCGTCGCCGGCGTCAACACCGATGTCGGCGCCATGAAGACGCAGACCGAGGGCTATCGCGTTGATGTGGCCCGCACCATCGACGGCTACAAGACGCAGGTCGAGACCATCCAGCGCAACGCCGACACCGAGAAGGTCGGCCTCACCAACCGCATCGCTTCACTCGAGCAGGAGAAGCAGGTCCTGGAGGCCAAGCTCCGCGAGCTTCAGGCTTCGCGTGGCACCGGCCTTCGCCCCACCGATGAGTTCGCCCTCGTCGATGCTCGCGTCATCGCCACCGACCCCGCCGACGCCCGCGCCGTGTTCATCGATCGCGGCAGCGTCAACAAGCTCGTCCTGGGCATGACCTTCGAGGTTTACTCCGACGCCGCCGAGATCGTCCCCGACGAAACCACCGGCGAGTATCGCCAGGGCAAGGCCGCTGTCGAGGTCATCCGCATCGATCGCGATCAGGCTCTGGCCCGCGTCGTCCGCCCCCGCGGGCGCTCGGTGGACATCCGCAAGGGCGACCTCCTGGTCAACGCGGTCTACGACCCCAACAAGACCTACAACTTCGTGGTCTTCGGCAACTTTGATACCCAGGGCATCGGCAACGCCACGCCCCAGGGCGCCTCAGACGTGAAGACCCTCATCACCGGCTGGGGTGGCAAGGTCCTGGACGAGATCCGCGGCGATATCGACTTCGTCGTCCTCGGCTCGCGCCCCGTCGTCCCGCCGCAGCCCCCGCCAGATGCGCCGATCGCCAGCATCACCGAGTTCCTCCGCCTCAACCGCGAGGCCCAGCGCTACGACGAGATCTTCAAGCAGGCCGCCAGCACCAGCCTCCCGGTGCTGAACCAGAACCGCCTGTTCACGCTCATCGGCCGCTAAGGCCCATCAGCTCGTCGATCACGCAACGATCTCACCCACCCAGACCCCCGGAAGTCACTTCCGGGGGTCTTTGCATTCTTATGTTCGTCGTGCATTCGATCGTGCGTTCGGCGTCGCATTGACTGGCGGCGATCTTGACCCCGTCATACACTTTTCCTGTCGCGGCGTGGGTGGTGTCCGAAGACAGCACGCCAAATCCGGCGAGGTCGGCACGGAGAGTGTTCCATGTTTGGCTTGTCTTCTGCGCGAGCGATCGTTCTGGGCTTGATGGCCGCGCTCTTGATCGGCGGCGGCGTGCCGTCGGCTCGGGCGCAATCAAACACGTCCGCCCCGTCGTACCTCGAGATCCCGCTCAAGGGCACCTTCGGCGAGGACTTCAACGCCGCGGGCGTCCACGCGGCTCTCAAGCACGCCAAGAGCAAGAGCATCCCGCACATCGTCTTCACGATCGACTCGCCCGGCGGCGTCGTCGTTGACGCCAACGCCATCGCTGCGGCCATGGACGAGTTTGATGCCGACTTCATTTACACCTGCGTGATCACCAAGGCGTACAGCGCCAGCATCTGGGTCATGTCGCGCTGCGACAACATCTTCTTCGCCGAGGGCGCCGCCAGCGGTGCCGCCGTCGCCTTCAGCACCGACACCGATACCGGCTCAGCGAAGGTTGACGCCAAGTTGAACAGCGCCCTGGCCTCGAGCCTCGGCGCCGCCGCTGAGAAGCGCGGCCACCCCGGCCTGATCTTCCAAGCCATGATCCTGCCCGAGCTCGAGGTCTATGTGATCACCGAGGCCGATGGCAAACGCAAGTTCGTCGGCACCGAGCCGGCCAAGGGCACCAACTTCGAAGTGCTCGACCGCCAGGGCCAGATTCTTTCGCTGACCGCCAACGACGCGGTGCGCATCGGCCTGGCCCGCTCACTGCCCAAGGCCGACGTGAAGCTCGTCGGCCCCGCGATGGGGATCGGCCGGTGGACGTCTACGGACAACACCGGCATCGATCAGATGAAGAAGACCAAGCAGCGCAACGACAACTTCGCACGCGAGGTCGAGAGCCTCGACAAGCGACTGACGCGCATCGACGAAGACCTGACCAAGGCGTTCGACCGTCTCCGCCGCGACATCGCGCGGGCCCAGGCCACGGCCCAGCGCGATCCGCTCATGGCCAAGGGCCCGTGGCGCGACGCCAAGAGCTCGCTGGATGAGATCGGCATGCTGGAGCGCGACGCGACGGCGCTGCTCAAGAGTCGCCGCTTCAAGGTCATGGACTGGTACAAGTTCCGCAGGCTCAACCCGGCACCGGAAATTGAAGAGGTCAAGACCGTGGACCTGGGCATCGACAAGGACGAGATCTACCGCCTGATCAACGCCGGCCTCGCGGTGCAGTAAGCACTCAGAGTGGCCCGCGTCTCGGGTGGCCCGCCTCTCCGACGCGGGCACAGGCCAAGCTGCAAGCACCCACTGCAAGCACCCGAACCACACTCAACCGCCATGATTCCCCACCTCATCTTCGCCGTGCTCCACGTCATCGCCTTCTGCGCGGGCGGCTTCGGCCTGTTGATCACCATCCCGCTCCACCTGATCTACACCGCAGTGGCCAAGCCCACGAAGCGATCCCGCTGAGCAGTCAGACCCCCCACGATTGCCGATTGCCGAATCCCGATTGCCGCCCCCAGCCCATCCGCATTCCCCAGCCGCAACACTCCCCGATGACCGTCCCCGCAACTTCCTACGCTCTGTCTCCTTGCCTTCCATCAAGTTCAACAAGCTCCCCGCCGCGTTCTCCTCGCCCGTCTACTGGGCGATTCGTTCCCTCGCCGGCGCCGCGGCCACGCCCGACATCGCCACCATGCTCTCGCTGGCCAAGCGCACCGGCCGCACGCTCGCCGAGAGCCGCATCAACCGCTCAAAGCTCCAGCGCGCAATCGAGAACATCCGCGTCGCGTACCCCGATTGGTCCGACGAGCAGCGACGCGAGCTCGCAGCGCGTGCGTATGAGCACTTGTTCATGCTTGGTGTGGAGATGGTCTACACGCCGCGATTGCTGAGCCACGAGGGCTGGGCCGGTCGCGTTGATCTCACGTGCCTCGAAGGCATCGTCCGTTCCGCGCTCGCCTCGCGCCCGGTGATCTTCATCTGCGGCCACTGCGGCAACTGGGAAATGGCCGGTTACTCGCTCGCCCTGCTCGGCTTCCCCATCCACGCGCTCTATCGCCCGCTTGATCTCAAGCCCGCCGACGCCTGGGTGCGCGACGTCCGCTCCCGCCGCGGCATGTTGCTCGTTGATAAGTTCGGCGCCGCCAAGCAGCTCCCCACGATCATGGAGCGCAACCAGCCGCTCGGTTTCGTCGCCGACCAAAACGCTGGCGACCGCGGCGTCTTTGTCCCCTTCTTCAACCGCATGGCCAGCACCTACAAAGCCATCGGCCTCACCGCCACGCGCTACGACGCCACCGTCGTCGTCGGACTCGCGCTCCGCAAAGGCGCACGCAAAGTCGGCCCCTACGAAGCCGAGCCGCTGGGCCTGCAATACCAGATGCAAGCCGCGGACGTCTTCGGCCCCGAAGACTGGAACACCCACCCGGACCCACTCTTCTACATCGCGGCCCGCTACCGGCGCGCGATCGAAAACTGCGTCCGCATCGCCCCGGAGCAAAACCTCTGGATGCACCGCTTCTGGAAGAGCCGCCCACTCTGGGAGCGCCAGGGCAAACCAATCCCCGCCGCGGTGATCGAGAAAGTGCGAGCGCTGCCCTGGATCACCGAAGACGACATCCTGCGCATGCAAGAGCACGCAACCCGCGACACCGCCGAGTACGCGCTGGACCC
>JAIEQQ010000077.1 GCA_019747615.1 Phycisphaerales bacterium | reverse complement strand
TGCTGCTCTGCCGCTGGCGCTGCGCCGAGCTGAACACGCCGATGGTCCACGTCGCCAACACCGGCATCTCCGCCCACATCGACGCCCAAGGCCGCATCGTCCGCCAAGGGCCCGACGACACCCCCGCCGGCGAATCCGGCGCCTGGCGCGAGGGCGTCTTGCGCACCACCGTCACGGTCCCGACCAGTTCCAGCCGATCTACCACCTACGCACGCGTCGGCGATGTCTTCGGTGTCTTCACCGGCATCATCGCCGCGATCCTCGGCATCGTCTCACTCCGTCGCATGAAACCGACCTGATCTCGCCACACCCGCACTCTTCCCCCGCCATGAAACCTCTCCACCTCATCGCCCTGACCCTCGCCCTCACGCCCCTGGCGGCGTGCAAGACCACCGGCCCTTCAAACGCCGGCGCCAACGACAGCGCGCAGCGCTCGGGTGCCGCGTCCAACTCCGTCGCCGTCGCCGGTTCCATCAACCCGCGCGATCAAGTCGCCGTCAGCCAGCTTCGCGAGCAAGCCATCGACCTTCTGCTCAAAGCCACCACCAGTGGCCAGCCGGAGTTCCGCGCCAACGCGATCGAAGGTCTCCTGAGCGCGCCATCGCGCCTCAAGCCCGTGCTGCCCGTCGCCCTGCGCGACGCCAGCGCCGGCGTTCGCACCGTCGCGGCGCTGGCCGCCGGACGCCTGAAAGCCAAAGACAACGCCGCGGCTCTCACGCCGCTGCGCTCAGATTCCTCACCCTTCGTTCGCGCCGCCGCGATCTACGCCCTCGTCCGCATGGGCGAGCCGGTGGACCCCACGCCCCTCTCCACCATGCTCCGCGATCCGGACACGCGCGTCAGAGCGCACGCCGCGTTTGTACTCGGTGAGCTTGGCAACTCCTCGGCCCTCAAAATGCTGCGCGATGCCTCGGGCACCAGCTCACCGCGCTCTGATCCGACGCAGATACGCATCATGCAGCTCCAGATCGCCGAGGCGATGGTGAAGCTCGGCGACGAACGCGCGGTCTCAGAGATCCGCGCCGCGCTGTACCCCGCCTCACCACAAGACCTCGAAGCCGCGACCCTCGCTGCACAGATCATCGGCCAGGTCCGCGATCAATCCTCACGCGGCGAGCTCATCCTTCTCACCACCTCCAACGACCAGCAACAGGGCCGCTACCCCGCCGAGACGCGCCTCGCCGCCGCGGGCGCCCTGGCCAAGCTCGGCAACCCGCGAGGCGGCTTCATCGCCAAGGAATACTCCACCAGCCCCATCGCCACCCAACGCGCCCAATCCGCCCTCGTCTACGGCGAGACCCGCCTCACCGAGCACCTCGCCCCGCTGGCAACGCTCATGGCCGACGCCGATCCTGCCGTGCGCCTCAGCGCCGCCGCCGCGATCCTGAAGATCACCGAGAACACGACGATCGCCGAAGTGCCCTGACCGCATCCCGTGCCACCGACCTGTCCTCAGGTCGGTGCCTCCTGCGCAACACTCACCGCCTCGCGCAGATGTTCCACACTCGTGGTCCCGACTACGGCGCATCCAACGCCCGGCGTTTGCATCACACCCCGCAGCGACTCGCGAGCATCCAAGTGTCCCGACCCCAGCGCCTTCTTGATCAACACGCCAACGCCGGCCATCGCAGCGACATCGATCACCGGCAGCATCGATCGATCCATCGCGTTCAGTGTGACCATCACCACGTCGCACGCGCGTGATGTCACCGCCAGCATCCCGCCCTCGATTGACCCGATCGAAGCACCGATCGCGCCGCACTTGCCCTCGCGCTTGAGCTTCGCGAGCTCGCCCATCGCCTCGCCCCGCGCCAGCATCTCCGCATCCATCGCGCCGCTGGCAAAGTGCAGCAGCGCGATATCGACGCGCTCGACACGCAGCAGCATCAGCGATCGCTCGATCGACGCGCGGATTGCCCCGGCGCTGAAGTCGTAGCTCGAAGCGCCGGTCGCCTCATCAAAGCGCTCGCCCGCCTTCGTGCAGATCGTCCACGCCTCGCGCGGGCGCACTCGCGTGAGCAACTCGCCCAGCCGCCGCTCGCTCTGGACATACGCCGGCGATGTGTCGATCAGCGACACGCCCACGTCCGCCGCGGCTCGCAGCAGCGCCAGCGCCTCATCATCACTCGGGAGCGAACTCGGCGTGCTTGCGTACTTCAGCCCCGCAACGCGCCCGAGCTTCACCGTCCCCAGCCCGATCGGCGAGACGTTGATCCCCGTGTTGCCCAGAGCTCGCGCGATCACAGCCCACGCTCCCAGGGCAGCTTGCCCACGCTCGCACGCGAGAGGTCCGCAAACACGCCGTCATCTGATGGCCCAGCGCCGGGCCGCATCGTGATCCCCAGTTCCGCCGCGCGCGTCGCAAGTCTCTCCGCAAGCAGCGGCGCAAACGCCAGCTTCGTCGGCCACGCCGACGAGACCGCGCCGTGATGCTGAATCACCGGCTCGTCCGGCCTCGCGCCATCGGGCATCAGCCCCTCGGCCCGATCGATCCGCCCCGCGCGCAGCTCGATCCCCTCCAGCCGATCAGCCACCCACGCCAGACACGCCCGCAGCTCCGCTCGCCCCTCGCTGATCTGCTGCGCCTCGCTCCGCTCCACGCCGCTCTCAGCAATCCCCCCGCCGATCAACCAATGCACCGCCCCATCCACCCCCGGCGAACTCGTCACCGTCACCCGCGGCACCGTCGAAGCCCCAAGACAATGCCCAAAGATCATCGCCCCAGCACCCGGCGCATGTTGCTCGCTCATGCCGCCGCTGCCGGCACGCTCTGCGATCTCATCAAGCTCCCGCGCAATCGCGCCGGGCACCGTCGCCACCAGCATGTGCAGCGGGCGCGTCTGCATCCGCATCCACCGCCCGCCATCGATCATCGCGCCGAGCGCGGCGTTGCCAGAGCCCGCCGCGAGGATGCACATCTTCGCGTCGATCACAATCTCGCCCGAGCCCGGGCCTTCGATCTCAGCCCGCACACGCACGCCGCCGGCGCCCCCCGCGGCACCATCCCCCGCACCGCCTCCAGCACCGCGCGCTGCCGCATCACTCGCTTCGATACTCACAACGCGACTCACGCGAGCGATCGATCGCTCATGCCCACGCGCCAGCGCCCGCAGCACGCTGGCAACCTCCAGCACCGGCTCGTCCACGCGATAGACATCCACGCCCGACGGCGCCGCGCCGAAGATCCCGGGCCGCTCGCCAGCGCTCAGACCCTTCACCGGCGTGCGGATCGCCTTACTCGCCGCGGCCGCCGCGAACCGCGACATCACCCCCGGCGTCGTCCAAAGCACTTGCGACTCACTCAACACCCGCGCCCCACCGCCACCAGCCCCCGCACCAGCACCCGCGCTCGTGCCCAAGCCACGCAAAGAAACCTCGCCCCGCCCCGCCAGCGCCTCGCGCCACGCCCCCGGCATCGCACTGATCGCACGGCTCGCCGCGGACGCCCGACCCCCCAGCGCGTACTTCACCCCACCATGAATAATCCCCTGCGACCAAAGCGTCTGCCCCTGCCCCAGCGCATCGACTTCGAGCAACCCCGCCCGCACGCCGCGAGCGCGAAGCAGCGCAAGCGTCCAGAGCCCAGCGATACCGCCGCCGAGGATGAGGGCGTCGAGGGAGGTGGGGGCAGGGGTGCTCGCGGACATGGACGAGAGCGTATGGACAACGTGGACTCGCCGGCGCGTGTTCGCGGCGACCGATGGCACCGCGCTGCTCGGCCTCCTCAATCGCCGCCCTTCGACGGCTGGGCCAACGTTGCGGTCGCAGGACTCCTCGGCTATGTGTCAGTCCGCCACGGCGATCATGCCGTTCTCCATTTCGTCCGTCCGCGGTGTCTTTCGGCCCCGGAGGGGCCACGGGATGTAGCCACGGGTGGAGCGAAGCTGCTTTGAGCATCGCGGAACCCGTGGAAACGAGTACTCTCAAGTTCCTCTCGCCCCGGAGGGGCTAAGGATCCGCGATGCCCGGCACGTAATCGCAACTCCTGCTCCACGTCGTCTTCTCGACAAAGGGCCGCGCCCCGTGGATCACCACCGAAGTCGCCGCGCGCTTGCTTTCGTACATCGGCGGCATCGTCCGGGCCGAGAAGGGCGTGCTCTACGACATCGGCGGCATCGAGGACCACATCCACATGTACCGCCGGTGGCGGCCCGACGGCTTGGTTTCGGACTTGATGCGCACCGTCAAGGCGTCGCAACTCCGGGCGAAAAATGTACGCGCCCGTTTCATGCGCCGAGTGCTTTCCGGACCGTCCGCGAACGATACCATCCGGCATGCGCGCACAGGTAGGCCAGAGACGCAGACTGATTGAGGTCACCGAGGCGAACCTTCGCAACGGGCACCTGTATTTGACTGGCCACCTTGGATTCTTTCCGGCGGCGTGCTTTGGCTCGTCGTCCAAGAAGGGAACGCAGGGGCAACCGCTGACGCTTGAAGTGGCGGGCTTGAATGCTCCAGTAAAGACTGACATTCCGACCGAGGCCGACGGCGGCGAACCCCGCAAGTTCTTCCGGAACCGCGCGTGGGTGTCGGAGTTCTTCAAGGCAAACAAGATCAAGGCGGGTGACTTCGTGATGCTGGAAAAGCTCGACCGCTTCCACATCCGCGTCGCGCCCGCCGTTGCGAAGGACATCGAAACGCACTTGGAGATTGAAGGCCGCAAGACCCGCCGCC
>JAIEQQ010000099.1 GCA_019747615.1 Phycisphaerales bacterium | reverse complement strand
GGGGGGTGTGGGGGGGGGGGGGGGGGGGGGGGGTGGGGGTCGCGGCGGTCCTCGCGGCGGCTCCTCCGGCCCGCAGTCCTCGCCCATCACTGCGACGCCCGGTGGCGGCGCTCCGGCCTGAATCGTCTCACGCTGATCTTCAGCAGTGCTCGCTCCGTTTGTCTCCCTGTCTCTCGCTCTGATAAACCCGCGGCGGATCGACGCTTGTGTCGCCCCTTGCCGTTCCCAGGATTCCTCCCATGGCCATGATTCACGAGATCACCAAAGACGCCGGCAAGTACAAGGCGCGCAAGCGCGTCGGTCGCGGCGAGGGCGGCGGTCGCGGTAAGACCTCCGGTCGCGGCAACAAGGGCGCTGGCTCCCGCTCGGGCACCGCTCGCAAGGGCGCGTTCGAAGGCGGCCAGATGCCGCTGTTCCGTCGCATCCGCAAGTACGGCTTCTCCAACGCTCGCTTCGAGACGAACTTCTGGATCGTCAACCTCCGCGAGATCGCCGCTCACCCGGACTTCGCCAAGGGTGGCGTGGTCAACCAGGCGGCCCTGATCGCTGCGGGCCTGATCCGCGACGACTCGCGCGACCTGAAGATCCTCGGCGATGTCGCCAAGGAAGGTCTGAAGCTGAAGTTCACCGTCGAGGCCAGCCGCGTTTCGGCCGCCGCTCGCAAGATGATCATCGCCGCCGGCGGCTCGGTCAACGAGACCGGCACCCGTCGCGACTTCGTCCGCGGCGTCGATCGCAACAGCGAGGACCGCACGCCGAAGAACCTCACCAAGAAGCTCAAGCGCCTCAACGCCTCGGCCGCGAAGCGTGCGTCGTTCAAGCTCCCGCCCAAGGACGCACCGAAGGCCAAGGGCAAGTCCAAGGACGCCGGCGACGGCGCTGACAAGGCCTGATCGCGTTGCGTACCCAGCCCATCGATGCCGGGGGCGAGTCTCTCGGGCCAGCCGGCCCCGGTGGCTTGCCCCCGCTTCATTTGGTCTTGATCACGCTACTTCGATTGCATCGCTCCTCGGACACACGTCCACAACCCGACCTAGACTCTCGCCTCTTGACTGAATCCATCCCCGCGTGACGCCGATCGATCACGCTCTGTCCGGATTGACGACATTCCTCGGGCTCACCCCGCGGTCTTTGCAGGAACTTGCATGCTCCAGGCACTGCTGAACATTTTCAAGATCGTCGAACTTCGCAATAAGATCTTCTTCACGGTTGCGATGCTCGCGGTCTTCCGCATCGGTCACTGGATTCCGCTGGCCGGCGTGAACCAGGAGCAGCTCCGCGAGAACATGGCCAAGCAGCAGCAGGACGGTTCTGCCGCCGCCGGCGCGCTGAACGTCATCGCGATGCTCTCTGGCGGTGCCTTCAGCCACTCGACGATCTTCGGCCTCGGCGTCGCGCCGTACATCTCGGCGAGCATCATCTTCCAGCTCCTGCAAACCGTGATCCCGAGCCTCAAGAAGCTCAACGAAGAAGGCCCGACCGGGCGACAGAAGATTCAGGAGTGGACGCGCTACGCGACCATCGTCCTGGCCATCTTCCAAGCCGTCGGCTATCTCAAGTTCACGCAGTCCCAGGGCCTGATCTACGAGCAGTGGGCCTCGAACCCCGCCTGGTGGGTGATGGCTGTCACCGCCCTCACCGCCGGCACCATCTTCCTGATGTGGCTCGCCGAGCAGATCGAGAAGTACGGCATCGGCAACGGCGTGTCCATGCTCATCATGGCCGGCATCTTGGCCGCGATGCCCACCGCGATCCAACGTGTCATCTCCGGCGTCGAATCCAAGAGCATCGCTCCCATCGGCGTGATCATCCTCATTGGCCTCTTCGTCGTCGTCGTCGCCGGCAGCGTCATCCTCACCGTCGCCCAGCGTCGCATCGCAGTCCAACAAGCCAAGCACACGCGCGGCCGCAAGGTCTACGGCGGTCAACGCAGCTATCTGCCGCTCCGCGTCAACCACGCCGGCGTCATGCCCGTCGTCTTCGCCAGCTCGCTGATGATCTTCCCGTCGATGATCCTCGCCAGCGTCGCCGCGTCCGTCGCGGCGCCCGGTGCTGATCCCGGCTGGTTCGCCCAGGCGCTCATCTGGCTCAACGAGCAGCTCACGTTCGGCAACTTCCTCTACATCCTCGGTGAGGTCATCCTCATCTACTTCTTCAGCTACTTCTGGATCACGGTCCAGTTCAACCCCGAGGAAATGAGCAAGCAGCTTCGCGAGCACGGCTCGTTCATCCCCGGCCTTCGCCCCGGCCCGCGCACCGCGGAGTATCTCGAAGCGGTCATGGAACGCATCACGTTCGTCGGCGCTGGCTTCCTGGCGCTGATCGCGGTGCTTCCGATGGTCATCTCCGCTGGCTTCGGTATCGATCAGCAGATCACGCAGTTCCTCGGCGGCACCGGCCTGCTGATTACCGTCTCGGTCGTCCTTGACCTCATGCAACGCATCGAGGCCAACCTGCTCATGCGAAACTACGCCGGCTTCCTCTCCAACGCCGACGGCAAGGGCGCCCGCCTCCCCGGCCCACGAGCAATCTGATACCCCATTTCCCCCCCTCGCCCTGACCCGCCTCGCCACCTGAACGCCTATGCCCAAGCAAGACGACAAACTGACCATGGAAGCGACCGTCACCGAGTCGCTCCCCAACGCGATGTTCCGCGTCAAGCTCCCCAACCAGCACATCGTGCTCGGCTACGTCTCGGGCAAGATGCGCATGAACTACATCAAGATCCTCCCCGGCGATCGCGTCACGGTGGAGATGTCCCCCTACGACCTCACCAAGGCCCGCATCACATTCCGGCATTGAGGGAGCCGCCAGCCTTCAGCCTTCAGCCTTCAGCCTTCAGCAAGCAGAAGGCGCGGGACGGCCGGGTGGCTTCGATTCCAGCCTGATGCAGACGCTTCCGACGGCCCGCGTTTTTTCATGCTGATGGCTGAAAGCTGACCCCTGAAGGCTCCCCGCGGGCTATACTTCCCCCCGTTTCTCCACGCCGCGCTGGTCACGTCCCGCGCCGTTCACGTCTTCAGAGAGGTTTCACCGTGAAGGTTCGAGCAAGCGTTCGTCGTATCTGCAAGGATTGCCAGATCGTCCGCCGTAAGGGCAAGGTCCGCGTGATCTGCAAGGCCGACCCCAAGCACAAGCAAGTGCAAGGCTGATTGTCCGTCGATTGACCCCGTTTCCCCAACCTGCCGGCGGGTAGGGCCCCGATGGGCCTGACGATCCGCCGAGCCATGGAGTCTCAACAGTGCCCCGTATTGCCGGTATCGATATCCCCGAGAAGAAGAAGATCTTTTACGCCCTCCAGTATGTCCACGGCATCGGCCCCAAGTTCGCCGCCGACATCCTCGCTGAGGCCGGGATCAACCCCGACACCCGCGCCAACGACCTGACCGAGCAGGACTCGGCCAAGATCGGTGCCATCATCGACGCGACCTACCTCGTCGAAGGTGCCCTCCGCCGCCAGGTCTCTC
This sequence comes from Phycisphaerales bacterium, assembly GCA_019747615.1. Next base: position 1,196 of record JAIEQQ010000099.1, on the reverse strand, counting down.
AGCAGATCCAGCGCCTGAAGGACATCCGCTCCTACCGCGGCGACCGCCACCGCAAGGGCCTCCCCACGCGTGGCCAGCGCACCCGCTCCAACTCGCGCACCCGCAAGGGCCGTCGCAAGACCGTCGCAGGCAAGAAGGGCGTCAAGGGCTAAGCACTCGGGCCGCGTGCATCAGGGCGGTTCTCGCAGTTCAACACGAACCGCGGCACGCTCGGCTCGCACGCGGATCACACTCGCATACATGCCGGCCTCGCGGCCCTGCCGCGCTGCCGGATCTGATTGAGGATTCCTGTCATGGGCAAGAAGGTTAAGAAAGTGCGCAAGAACGTGGTGCGAGGCATCGCCCACATCCGCGCCAGCCAGAACAACACGATCGTCACCATCACCGACATGAACGGCGAAACGCTCACCTGGGCGTCCGCCGGCACCATGGGCTTCAAGGGCACGCGCAAGAGCACGCCCTTCGCCGCGACCCGCGCTGGTGAAGAGTCCGGGGCCCGCGCCCGCAAGGTCGGCGTCACCGAGATCGAAGTCCGCATCAAGGGCGCAGGCGCCGGTCGCGAGTCCGCCGTCAACGGCCTCGTCGCCAGCGGCATGCGCATCAGCGCGATCGAAGACCACACCCCGGTCCCGCACAACGGCTGCCGCCCGACGAAGCGTCGGCGCGTGTAAGGCAGAGGCACTGGGCACCGGGCATTGGGCACTGGGCTCAGACAATCAAACGCAGTCACGACCGGCATCCGAAAGGGTGCCGGTTTTTCGTTGGGGCCAGTCTCCCGGCATCGTCGCTGAGATGCGATCCGGCGTTCGGCACAAGCGAGGGTCGCCATTGAAGCGTGAACCGGTACGACGCGACTACGCTGCGTTTATGCAGCACGTGAAGCGTCTCTTCCGTGGCTTAGTACGACGGCACCGCTCGGCGTTCATCGTCAGGTTACCGCTCGCCGCGGTGTTCTTCACAGCGATCACGGCGGTGCTGACGATGATCGGATTGTTGACGATCACGGCGGCGATGGAGACATCCGCTGCTCCCCTGCCGGTCGCAACAACTTTGTCCCTGGGGCTCGGGGTCGTTCTGGTCAATCTTGTGGTGGGCATCTCCGCGGCCGTCTTGCCGTATTGGGCCGGCAGGCAGATTCAGCGGCGCGTGCTCGCCGCCCGTGGCCGCCTCTGCCCGACGTGCATGCACGATCTCCG
>JAIEQQ010000358.1 GCA_019747615.1 Phycisphaerales bacterium | reverse complement strand
TGAATCGTCAACTGATTGTGTCCTTGGTGGCGGCCGTTGCGTCGTTTGTCGTTTCGACCGTTGCGGCGCACGCGCAGGTGGTTGCGCCCAACCTCCCGGCGGGCACGCCGTACCGCGTGGTCTTCGCGTCGACCAACAGCTATCAAGCGTACAACTCGACAATCCCCTCGCAGACGCGCAGCCTGAGCTACTGGCAGAACATCGTCGACGCTGAGGCCGCGGCCAGCTCGAGCCCCACCATCACGGGCGCGACGTTCCGCCTCGTGGGCTCGATCTTTGACGGCTCGACCACCGTCAACGCCACAACCATCACCGGGATGAGCGCGACCGTCAGCGACAACATCCCCGTCTACAACACGCTCGGCCAGCTCGTTGCCACCGACTCCGTCTCGTTCTGGTCCGCCACGCACCAGGCCGGCATCAACGGCGACCGCAACGGCAACACCGTCACCGGCAGCGCCTGGATCGGCTTCTTTCCCACGCTCCAGACCTTCCGCCCCTTCGGCGGGACCAACGTCTACTTCGGCGGCGTCGCGAACACCAACCCGTGGATCAACAGCACCCTCGGCGGCACCAACTTCCTGCGCGTTTACGCGATCTCCGAGCCGATCTCGACGATCCCAACCCCCGGCGCCGCGGCCCTGATCGGCCTCGGCGGTCTGGCGATGGCGCGTCGTCGTCGCTGATGCCCGTCGCTCCGTGCCGGAATGAGCATCGGGGATCGGGTATCCGGCAGAGACGCAAACAGAAAGAGGCCCCGGGCGGCAGCGCTCGGGGCCTTTGCATTTCGGCGTCCCGAATGTCACACGGCTGACGCGTCCCCAGCGGGAGTTCACCGCGGTGCGTGACATCCAGAAGTCGCTCATCGTCCAAGCGCCCGGATCCGGTCAAGATCGTCAGCGCGTCCGAGGCGTGCCGTGCCGAGCGAGTATCCCCGCTGATCGCACCGGGCCGAATCGAGCCTGAAGCAGTTCCTCTGCGAGCGGGCGGTACTTGCCGCGGAGGCGCACTGCCACATGGTTGGCAAAGTAGCGGCCTCAGTTCGGAGATGATTCGCTCAAGATCATGCGGACCCCAGCCGTACGGTTCGAATCAGCCGAGCCAACTTGGACGTTGGCGGAGCGGGCATCTGTGACAATGCCAACGCGGCGTCCACGTGCGATGGCACGCTGCCCCAGCCAACGTTATCCGTCGAAGTGCGCCATGACGGGCTGGAAATCGTGGTCGAGGTAGATCATCAGATCGTGCCCGCCGATCAGCTCGGCGATGTCGTACAACGACACAATGTGATGGTCGTCGCCCCCGACTCGCAAGTCGATTTGCGTGAGCTCACTCAAGCGAATCAACTCGCCCGCCGCCGGAGCGGGTTCATCGTCGATCTGCCAAAACTCGCCGATGGCTTCTTGAACACATTCCGTCGCGCCGGTCAGAATCGACGGCAGGTCGCCGATGCACCGGTCGTAAAGGGCGTCAACCAACCCACCAAACGCCGCATCGTCAGCGATCCCAGCGGACGGCGGCCAGATCGTGACCTTCAGGCCGCTCTCTCGAACGAGAAGGTCGCCACGTCGGAGATTCACAGGGTCTACCGGTTCGTACGTTCTGCTCACAGACCAATACAAACGCGACTCGACCAGCGACAGTTCGCCAAGCCGCTGCGAAACGATTTTGGCAGGGAACTGTGACATCGCGGAGCGTTGCCGAGTTGGGCCGGAGCGCCGGAGAGGGCTCCGGATCATCCTGCAAAAGTGGGCGATACTGGATTCGAACCAGTGACCTCTTCCATGTCAAGGAAGCGCGCTAGCCAACTGCGCTAATCGCCCGATGTGCCGCTGCCTTCAGCGGGAGGGAAGCGTAGGCGGGATGCGTGCGCTTGCCAAGTGTGGGGAGCCTTCAGCCGCCAGCCTTCAGCCACCAGCTTTCAGCCTTCAGCAGATCGACTGATGCCCAGTGCCCAGTGCCCAGTGCCCAGTGCCCGGTGCACAATGCCTTTCCACTCAGCACTCAAAAACAAACAAGGCCGGGCGAGGTGCCCGGCCTTGTGGTTGGTTTGACTTGAGCTGGTCGCTCCGTCGCCCTCGCTCAGCCGAGGATCACGATCTCGACGCGGCGGCTCTCGGCCTTGGTCCGCTTCGGCTTGGCGCTGCCCATGCCGACGGACTCCATACGGCTGCCGCTGATGCCCTTGGTGACCAGGTACTTCTCGACCGCCGCGGCGCGAGCTGCGCTCAGAGCCTCGTTCGACGGGAACCGCGCGGCCGCCTTGCGGATCGGGTCGCTGTCCGTGTAGCCCTCGACGCGGATGCGGTTGGACGCGTAGCGGCTCTTGATCGTGCGGGCGATGCCGTCCAGCTCCTTCTTGCCCGCGGCGCTCAGCGTCGCCTGGCCGGGAGCAAACGCCACGTCACCGGCGACCGACAGAACGACATTGCCGCCGCCGCGCGGCTCGCGCGGCTGGTTGGCCGGGGGGAAGTCGTTCGGGCTCATGCCCGTACCCGGATTCGCGATCACGCGCGCCGCGGCGGCCTGCGCCTCGCTCTCGGCCTGAATACGACGCGCCTCGCTCTGGCTGAGCTGCTGCGAGAGCGCTTCCTTCTCGCTGGTCAGCGCAGCGTTCTGCTGCGTCAGAGCTTCCATCTTCTCCTTGTCGCCGTTGCAGCCGCCGAGGCCGAGGGCCGCGACGACGCCGAGAACCAACACGCCCGCCTTGAAGAACCCGAAGCTGGAACCGGTCATAAGAACCTCCGTGCTCGCTGTGCCCGCGCGAGGCGCCGTCCGTCGGCGGGTTCGCGAGGAGCTTGTGTGTGTGCGGTGAACGAACGAACGAGGCGGAGTTTAGCCGCGCTCACGGGATGTTTATCGGCGCGAGGTGCGGAAGAAGCACAGAAAGCCACGATTCAATCAGCGGCTTGCACACCACCACCAGCACCACCGCCACCGCCAGGAACGGTCCATAGGGCATCGCGCGACGCGCCGAGCCGTACCGCAGGATCGAAAGCACCGTCCACACCAGCCCAACAAACGCCGCGCCGAAGAACGCCAGCGTCGTGTCGATCCACCCCACGCACGCCCCGACGCCCGCCATGAGATGCACATCGCCCATGCCCATCGCCTCACGCCCGAACGCGGCACTCCCGGCGATCCGCACCAGCCACACCACCCCGCCGCCGACAAGGTACCCCAGCACCGCCCCGGCGAAAACCTGGAGCCACAGCGGCGCGGCGACGGGCGGCTGATTCGCGGCCACCTGTGCGAACTTTTCAGCGATCCAACCGCCGGCAAAGCCCCCCAGCCCGATGGGTGCAAGGAACGCCAGCTCCGACACCATCTCACGCCGAGCGTGCGGATAGTCCATCCACTCCTCGGCCTGATTCGGCTCGGCGCTGTCGGCCGGCCCAAGGAACCGGAGCATCAACGCGACGCCGACACAGCCAAGACCGAGCCCTGTAAGACCCCCGATCCACCCCGCCTGACCGATGACACGCTGGCTCACCAGCACGCCGCCCGCCACCAGCAAAACGAGCAGCCCGACCGCGAACAGCGCGAGCGTGGCGGTCCCCAGAGCGCCGCGTGACGCATCGCCGCGGGCGAGGCTTGCCCCGTCGCCGCCGCCGCACGGATTCTTGGAATTTGATTTGTCCACCGCAATCGACAGAGCCGCGTCGCCCTGGGGCGTCGTCGCGTCGTTCGCGATCGGCTGGCCCGGCGTCGCCGCCGCACCCCCCGCGCCCCCCACTCCTCCAGCCTTCGCCGTCGTGGCCGCGCGCTGCTGGTCCTCCCAATCCTCAAAGTCCGCGAACGACCGGCGCAGCACACCCGTCCGCAGCAACAACAGGCTGATCAAGACGCCGACGCCGCCGCCGAGCGACGCCCCGATCCACCACCAGTCGGTTGGCGTGGGGATCGCCCAGGGCCAGCCAGGGGCGGTGCTGGGGAGGGTGCCGCGGGTGAGTTGGATGTAGAGCGCCCAGAGCGGGTGGACGATGAGGCCGAGGATCGCCGGCGTGAGCGAGAGCTCCATCGGGATCGTGAAGGTCTTGGCGTCCACGATCGTCATGGCCACGAGACAGCCGAGCGTCAGGAGCAGGATCGCAAAGATGGGCCACGTCGCCCCCGGTGCCCCCCAGCCCGCCGCCCACTCGGGCCGGATCATGCCCCAGTTCACATCCAGCCACAACGCGCGATCGGGCAAGCCATACCAGAGGATGAAGAACGCGGCGAACAGCACCGCGACCAGCAGCTCAACCAGCGGATACTCCGGGCTGATCTTGCTCTTGCAGAATCGACAACGCCCTCGCAGGAACAGCCAGCCGAAGATCGGGATGTTCTCGCGCCAGGTCAGCGTTGTCTCGCACGCCGGGCACCGGCTCGGCGGCGTCACCACGCTCAGGCCCATCGGCAGGCGATAGACGAGCACGTTCGTCAGCGAGCCGAAGCACGCGCCGAACGCGAAGATGAACGCCGCGGGCATGAGGACCTGCGCGATGAAGAGCATGATGTCGGGTGAGACGTTGAACACGCCGGAGAGTATCGGCCCGCCGAGCTTGCTGAATGGAGTCGGGGCGCGGCCGGGAGCCTTGATCGCGGAGGGCGCGGAGGGGAGCGGAGAGGTTCAGTGCGGTGGTCTGGTCGTCTCGCTGAGTCGTC
>JAIEQQ010000186.1 GCA_019747615.1 Phycisphaerales bacterium | reverse complement strand
CGCCCGACCCCTCACGCCTGAGGGGGCTGTTCAGGTGGCCCTGCTCCGCAGCCGGGACCTCCAGGCCGTCTATGAGGACCTCGGCGTCGCGCAGGCCGACCTGGTCCACGCGGGGCTGCTCAAGAACCCCGATCTCGCCGGGTTCGTTCGTTTCCCAGACAGCGGGCCCTCCGGGGTCAACTGGAACGTGGGCCTGGACTTTTGGCTGGACATCTTCCTTGTGCCGCTTCGGAAGAGAATCGCCGGGGCCGAGCTCGAGGCATCGCTGCTCCGCGTTACCGACGCGGTGCTCGACAAGGCCACGCTGGTTCGCCGGGCTTACTTCCAATACCTCGCCGACACTCGGGTGCTCACGTATCAGCGGGCGCTCGTCGAGTTCACCGAGATTGGGGCCGAGTTGGCGAAGCGGCAGCAGGCTCAGGGTCACATCGCTGACCTCGACTCTGCGAATCAGCAAGCCGCCGCGGAGGAGTCCGGACTTGCCCTGGACCAGGCGGAGGTCGCTGCCCGGATCAGTCGCGAGACCCTCCGCCGTCTGCTCGACCTGACCGATTCGGACATCCCGTGGACTATCGACGAGTCGCTCGCGGCAACTCCCCTCCCCGCGGCGGAGCCCGACGCCGAGACGCTGGTCGCCGCGGCACTCGACAAGCGCGTCGACCTCGCACTCCTGGGTCGAGAGATCCAGCTCCAACGCATGGGGCTTGAGATGGACAAGAATTGGTTGCTGACCAACGGCGCAGTTGGCGTCGAGACCGAGCGGAGCAGCGACGGCGTGCAGAGCACGGGTCCGCACATCAGCCTTGAACTTCCGATCTTCCACCAGCATCAGGCTGTCTACGCGCGGCGCGAGGCCCAGATCCGACAGGCTGAGAACCGGCTCGCGAGTCGGCGTGGTGCGGCACGTGCGGAGGTTCGCATCGCCGCCGACCGCATGGCGCTGGCCCGCCGCGCCGTCGAACGCTACGAGCGGTCGATCATGCCTCTGCGGCAGAAGATCGTCGGCCTCACGCAGGCCGAGTACAACGCGATGATCGTGGGCGTTCCTGACCTGCTCGCGGCCAAGTCCGCGGAGATCCGGGTCGGCAGCGAACAGGCCCGGGCCGTCCAGGACTATTGGACCGCGCGGGCCGAGTTGGAGCGCGTCATCGGCGTGAAGCTCCCTGACCTGCCGGTGGCCGCGCCGACCCCATCGCCGATGCCGGCTCTAAAGAACGCAACTCCGAATGCCATGCCCGACATGCCGGGCATGTCGAAGCCTGCACCCGATCCCAAGTCACCGCCGCCCACCGCGCCCGTCCCCACCATGCCCGACATGCCCGGCATGAACCCAAAGTGAGGCCGTGCGAACCCGCCCCGCCAAGATCGTTCGGAGCACACTACCGTGAACCACCCTTTGACCCGGCGACAAATCCTCACCGCAACTGCCGGCGCGTTCGCCGCTGTCCCGGTGCTTGCCGCGTTCCAGCCCGAGCACAAGGGCCACGGGGCTCCGCCGACCGTGCCTCCCGCAGCGCCGCCCAAGCCCGGAACTTCTGTCGTCCCGACGCCCGCGCCCGGCGCGTTGCCGTACACGCCCGTCGTCATGCCCGACACGCCAACGCTCCCCTTCGAGATGGACAACGGGGTAAAGGTTTTCCGCCTCGTCGCCGAGCCCGTGCAGCGCGAGTTCGCGCCCGGCGTGTTCGTCAACTGCTGGGGCTACAACGGCCAGTCGCCCGGCCCGATGATCGAAGCCGTCGAGGGCGACCGCATCCGTCTCCTCGTCACCAACAACCTGCCCGATGGCATCCACACCACCATTCACTGGCACGGCATCCTGCTGCCCAACGGCATGGACGGCGTGGGCGGCCTGACACAGAAGCACATCCGTAACGGGGAGACCTTCAAGTACGAGTTCACGCTCCGCCAGCACGGCACGTACATGTACCACCCCCACTTCGACGAGATGTTCCAGATGGGCCTGGGGCTCATGGGGATGTTCGTCGTCCATCCGCGCGAAGCGTCCGTTCGCCGCGTGGACCGCGACTTCGCCATCCTCCTCAACGAGTGGCTCGTCAAGCCCGGCTCCGCCACGCCCGACCCGACCGACGCGCACCCGATCCATCTGCACGGCTACTCATTCAACGTCACCGGCACCGATGGCGGCCCGATCCGTGAATCGGCGCAGTGGCCCGAGGTCACGACCAACGTGCCCACCGGCGCGGCCCGCGACATCGAATTCATCGCCGACGCTGAGGGCGACTGGGCCTTCCACTGCCACAAGGTCCACCATCTGATGAACGGCATGGGGCACAACCTGCCGCTCAACCTGGGCGTGAAGCAGGACGACCTGGCGGCGCGGCTGGCCAAACGCATCCCCGGATACATGGCCATGCCCGCGAGCATGTCGGGCATGATGGACATGGGCCGCCCACCCAACACGATCGGCAGCGTGTGGCCCGGCCCCTTCGACGAGATCGACGCGGGCGGCATGTTCACGGTCGTGAAGGTCCGCAAGGACATCGCGACCTACGACGATCCGGGCTGGTATCAGCACCCCGAGGGCACGGTGGCCGAGCCGGTCTGAGCGGGGACCGGCCCGGCTTCATTCCCGGTCGCGCGGATCACATTCCCATCGGCTTGGAATGCTGTTCCAACCGGCTGGAATCGTGCGGCGATGGGTCCCGCTGACCCCCGTATGAACCCAACTGTCCCCTCCGCCGTACATACTCGGGGGGAGTATACTTCCCCCAAGGAGATTCGCATGAACACGACGACTCAGACAACCGGGACCACCACGCTCGCCATCGACGGCATGACCTGCGGGCACTGCGTGCAGGCCGTGACCAAGGCCCTCTCGGCGGTGCCGGGGGTGAAGGTCCGGTCGGTGGGGGTGGGTTCGGCGGTGATCGAGGCAGCGGACGGATCGACAACGGGCAAGGCCGTGTCCGCGCTCGAAGAGGCCGGGTATCCGGCGAGGGCGGCCGCGGATGTTTCGGTGACGGTCGCGGCGACGCCCGCGCGGAGCGGCGGCGGTTGCTGCGGCGGTGCGAAGCCCGCAATGCCCAGAGGCGATCCCGACGCGAAAGCCTCCGGCGGTTGCTGCGGGTGAGTATGTGAACGTGCATCCGTTGAAGGGGCAATGGCGATGGCCAAGGGCAGGACAATCATGCGTGGCTCCGTGAGCTCAGCCAAGTCCGCGATGAACAAGGCGGTATGCGACTGCGCGCCGGGTGCGGCATCCGGTACAGGCAAAGCCCGCGATGGCGTCGGACCGGGAGCGCACGCGGTGGGTGTGGACCCCGACATCAAGGCCGCCAACTTGAAACACCTCAAGCGGATCGAAGGGCAGGTGCGCGGCATCGCCGCGATGATCCAGGAGGACCGCTACTGCGCCGACATCATCCAGCAAGCCGCGGCGGTGCAGGAGTCGCTGCGCTCGGTCGCCAAGAACCTGCTAAAGAACCATCTGCGGCACTGCGCCGCCGACGCGATGCACGAGCAGGGAAAGAAGCGTGAGGACATGATCGAGGAAGTGCTATCGCTGGTGAGCAGGATCGCGCGGTAAACGGCGGCGGACACGAGGTGCTTGATGGAACCAGCAATACAACGAGCCGACCTCCCGATCGAGGGGATGACGTGCGCTTCGTGCGCGAACCGGATCGAGAAGCGACTGGGCAAGCAGCCCGGCGTCGCATCCGCGAGCGTGAACTTCGCCACCAAGGTGGCGACGGTAAAGTACGACCCGGCGGCGACCGGGCCGGAGAAACTCGCCAAGGCGGTATACGACATCGGGTACAAGGCGGTCGTGCCCCCGGTCAGACTCGGAACGGTCAATCCCGCGCACGGTCACGCGGGTCACGATCACGCGGCGATGCTCGCGGCGCAGACAACGGGGGAGCACGCCGGGCACGCGATGAGCGGTGGTGTGGGGGGAGAGGATCACTCGGCCCACATGAACGTGGGCGAGGCCGAGACGCGGCGTCTGCTCACCAAGATGATCGTCGGCGCGGCGCTGTCGCTGCCGGTGCTCGTCATCACGATGTCGCACGGGAAGATCGAGGCCTTCAACGTCTCGTGGATTAACTGGCTCCAGCTCGCGTTGACGACGCCGGTCATGTTCTGGTGCGGGTGGCAGTTCTTCCGCTCGGCGTGGAAGGGACTCCGGCACTTCAGCGCCAACATGGACACGCTGGTGGCGATGGGCACCGGCGCGGCGTACCTCTACTCGCTCGCGGCGACGATCTGGCCGGGGTTCTTCGCAGATGTAGGAGGAACCGGCGCGAACGTGGCGCACGGCGAGGTCGCGATGGGCGGCATGAAGATGGTCCCGGTCTACTACGAAGCCGCAGCGGTCATCATCGTCCTGATCCTGCTGGGCAAGTACTTCGAGGCCCGAGCGACGGGCCGGACGAGCGCGGCCATCAAGCGTCTCATCGGCATGCAGGCCAGGACCGCTCGCGTCATGCGAGACGGCACCGAGCAGGATGTGCCCATCGAATCCGTGATCGTGGGTGACCGCGTGTTGGTGCGCCCCGGCGAGAAGATCCCCGTGGACGGGAATGTCGAGAGCGGCCAGTCTGCGGTTGACGAGTCGATGCTCACGGGCGAGAGTGTGCCGGTCGAGAAGGCGGCGGGCGA
>JAIEQQ010000689.1 GCA_019747615.1 Phycisphaerales bacterium | reverse complement strand
GCCGCTGTTGCCGAGCGTGGCCGAGGCGGGCACGGCTCTGAAGGCAGCGCGAGCACTGCTGGAAACACCGCCAGCGCCGCGGGTGGGCCCGGGCGATTTTCCGCCGGCCCAGGGCGGCGCGGGGCGTGCGAAGTGGACACCCGCGGGCGATGCCAGCGATGACGGACGGATCGCGTACACGCTCACGGTTGAGGGCGTGCCGCCGCAGACGCTGGTGTTCGCGCCGGTGGACGTCGGCGGCAAGACCGTCTTTGTTTCGACGACGGAAGTGAGCGTCGGCGTCGCGTCCAGCACGCTCGCGGCCAGCGGGCGGGGCGAGCTCTTCGCAACGTTGACGCAGGATTGGAATCGCTTTGTGACGCGCCGCGGGCTGCGCACGTGGGAGCCGCTGCTGAAGTCTCCGGTGCTCGCGAGCAAGGCGCCGCTCGGGCCGGTGCCCAGCGAGGGTGATCCGCTGCGGGGCTGGCTGCCGCGACCGGCCGGCGCGGATCGCGTTGCGGGGTTGTTGGCGATGCCCGAGGCGCCCGGGCCGCAGTGGAACTCGCCGATGCAGGGTGTGTCTCCGGAAGCCGCGGCGTTGATTGCCTCGGCGATGAACTGCCGCCTGCCGAGTGTTGACGAATGGCGGGCGTCGCTCTCCAGCGAGGGTCTCGCTGCGTCAGACACACCACCGGCCGGTGCGCAGTTGCGAGGGCGTCAGTGGAAGAAGCAGTTCGATGCGACGAAGGCTGCGCGAGCGGCGTCGGTGAATCTCAGCTTCCCGCAGGATGGAGCGTTCACACCAGCGGGCGCGACCGGGCCGACATCGCCCGAGGCGGACGACAACATCCTACCGATCGACGAGCCGAGCTTCTTGATGGCACCGGTGGACTCCGGGCCGGGCATGGTGTTCAAGCACCTGATCGGCAACGTGTGGGAGTGGGTGCTCGTCGATAACGCGAAGTTCGAGCGACTCGGCCCCGATGACATCAAGCCCGGGTCGATCAACGTCGCGCAGGAGGTCCGGGTGGTCGGGGGCTCGTCGCTTTCGTCTCCGGCGACGTCTCGAACGCTGCCGCATGTCGCGGTGAAAGCCCGAGCCGCGGGCGGGTTCAGCGATGTCGGCTTCCGGATCGCGTTTTCATCGGAGCGCGGCATGCCCAAGCAGGTGCTCGCGGGCCAGGCGGAAGAGCTGATCCTCAAGCCCGGCGCGGACCTGCCGTTCAAGGAATGACGCCACTCGATCGGATTCTGATCGGGTCTGCATGTTTGTGATCACTTGACAAGCTGGGCAGGTTCCGGGTACGTTAGATCGGAAAGTGTGTGGGTCTGATGGCCGCACGGTGCGATAACAGCGTCCGTGCGGGGCGTGTATCAGTTGGTCACTGGCTGTTCTTTCTTGCCGCTGGCGGATGCCGGCCGGCCTTTGCGAAGGGATCGAAATGCAGCACGAATCTCGTGGGCTCCGTCGTCAAAACCTTGCTTCCCGCAAGCTCGTGGGTTCCCGTCGTCGGCCGGTGTGGTCGGCGATTTCAGGCGTGCTGCTCAGCGCGGCCTTGGTCTCGATGGCCGCTGGCCAAGCCGAGCCGATGCGCCCGGTGATGAGCCCGACAGAGCCGGGCCCCGCGGCACCTGGGAGCAGCGCGGCTTCAACTGATACCCCCGCAGCGCCGGCGATGCCGGCGGTTGGCTCCGAGACCGCGCCGCTTCCGGCCGGGCCCTCGTACAGCGTGAGCGCGTTTGAGGTGGTATACGGCATGGAAGTCTCGGGCGTGCCCTCGCCGGAGCTGATCGTCAACACGACGGTCGTCCCGCTAGGGCGCGTCGGCGGGGTGTACACCGAGGCCCGCCAGGGGATCGAGCGCGTGGAACTGCGCCTCGGCGAGATGAGCGGTGCGGCCCAGCAGTTTGATGCGATGGCGATCCGCGAGGTGAGCCGCGCCGTGGCGAACAACCTTCGAGGTCGCGGCCTGATGGCGGTGCTCGTCGGCCCGTCGCTGGATGAAGTCGATGGCACGGGAGCCGACCTTCGCGCCGGGCGAACGTCCTTCCGCCTCACGATGATCATCGGTACCGTCGGCGAGATCCGCTCGCTAGCCAACGGCGAGCGATTCTCGGAGAACCGTCTGAACAACTCGGCGCACACGACGATCCGCGAGAACTCGCCGGTGCAGCCCGGTGCGTATCTGCAGCGTGACGAGCTCGAGGATTACGCGTTCCGGCTCAATCGTCACCCCGGTCGTCGCGTGGATCTTTCGGTCGCGCCCGGGTCGGAGAAGCTCGGCGATGTGACGCTGGACTACTTGGTCAGCGAGAACAAGCCGTGGTATGTCGTGGCCCAGCTCTCGAACACCGGCACGCGCAACACGGACCTTTGGCGTCAGCGTTTCTCGTTCACGCACAACCAGTTGACGGGCCAGGACGACATCCTGAGCCTTGACTATGTGACGGCGGGCTTCGCCGAGGCGCACTCGTTCATCGGGCAGTACGAGTTTCCGATCATCACCGATCGCCTTCGGCTGAACATCTTCGGCGCGTACAACAAGTACACCGCGTCGGACGTCGGCATCGGCAACGAAGCGTTCAAGGGCAACGGCTGGCGCGCCGGCGGCGAGCTGTCGTACAACTTCTTCCAGCATGAGAAGTTCTTTGTTGATGCGCTGGCGGGCGTGCGCTGGGATCACGTCGAGACCAACAACGCCACCGCGAACATCAGCGGATCGACCGACTACTTCATCCCGCACCTGGGCATCCGCGCCGAGCAATCGACGGACACGGTCTTCCTCAATGCCAAGGTCCTCGCCGAGTGGACGCAGAACGACATCTCCGGCACCGACTTCCGCGAGGTCTCGAACCTTGGTCGAATCGACCCGGCGTTCAACTACACGGTCATGAAGTGGGACACGAACTTCGCGTTCTACCTCGAGCCGCTCCTGTTCCCCGAGATGTACCGAGGCGACTACCGCCCGGTCGACGCCGATGGCAAGCCCGTGCTCTGGGAGCCCGGCATGACGCTGGCGCACGAGCTGGCCTTCAGCTTCCGCGGCCAATACGCCTTCGGCAACCGACTGATCCCCAACGCCGAGGAAGTCGTCGGCGGCTTCTTCACCGTTCGCGGCTATCCCGAGTCGGCCGTCGCCGGTGACAACGCGTTTATCGCCTCGGCCGAGTACCGCCTGCACATCCCGCGCCTGTTCGGCATCTCGACTGAGCCCGGCCAAGACATGTTCGGCAACTCGTTCCGCTGGCAGCCGCAGGAGGCCTACGGCTCGGCGGACTGGGATCTGATCTTCCGCGGCTTCCTCGATGTCGGCCGCACGAGCATCAGCAACATCCGCTCCTTCGAGAGCAACAACACCCTCATGGGTGCCGGCGCGGGCCTCGAGCTTCAGCTCCGCCGCAATATCTTCATCCGTGCTGACTGGGGCGTCGCGCTCCGCGGCAACACCCAGTCTGACACCAAGGCGGGCGATCATCGCCTGCACTTCCTCCTGACGCTGCTGTTCTGATCGCGCCGCGCCGCACCCCGGCCCCACGCGGCATCGCGTTGAGCCGAAGACCAAGTTGATGACCCCTTGTGGCGCCGGGCCCCGGACGCGCCACACCGGATCGAGCCGTTTCCCGAATCGTCGTTCACGTCACGACCCGCCACACGAGATCCCCGCAGGAGCAATCCATGCTTAACCGCCGCAGCCAGATCGTCCGTTCGAACACGACCACCACCGTTGTCGATGCCTGGAACGCTCGCAAGCGGGCGCACCTGCTTCGCCGCGTCGGCCTTAGCGGGCTCACGCTCCTGGCGCTTGCTGGCAGCGCGATCGCGGGGCCCGAGGGCGCTCAAGTCGTGACCGGCCAGGTCACCTTCGAGCAGGCGGGCCAGCACACCACGATCACCGCCAGCCACAACTCCATCATCAACTACACCGGCTTCAACCTCAATCGCGAGGAGAGCGTGCAGTTCGTCCAGCCTTCGGCCTCGTCACGCGTGCTTAACCGCATCACCGGCGACGCGCCGACGATGATCGACGGCCGCATCACCGCCAACGGCCAGGTCTTCTTCGTCAACCGCGCCGGCGTCTTCTTCGGCCCCAACTCGGTCATCGATGTCGGCCAGATCTTCGCCGCCGGTGGCAGCATCGCTGATCGCGACTTCGCCAACGGTCGGTTCAACTTCACCGATGTCCGCGGCTCGGTCATCAACGAGGGCGTGATCCGCGCCGACACCGTCGCCTTCATCGGCAACGCCGTCGCCAATCGCGGCACGATCGAGGGCATGGGCAACGCCGTCGTCATGGCCGCCGGTGAGCAGGTCTATCTCCAGGAAAGCCCGCGCGGCGGTATCACCGTCCAGATCGCCCCGTCCACCGGCCCCGCCACCACCAAGAACAATGCCACCCACGCCGTGCAGAACAGCGGCACGATCAACGCCAAGAGCGGCGGGGTCAGCATGTCCGCCGGTGATATGTACTCGCTGGCCATCCGCAACACCGGTCGCATCAACGCCGCGATGATCTCGATGGACGGCGGCGCCAACGGTCGGGTCGATGTCAGCGGCGTGCTTGATGCCTCGCGTACCGGCGCCGGTGAAGTCGGCGGGCAGGTCGATATCTCCGGTCGCACCGTGGTGCTCAACGGCGC
>JAIEQQ010000294.1 GCA_019747615.1 Phycisphaerales bacterium | reverse complement strand
GTGAAGTCGATCGTGAGCGGCACGTCCTCGGGGGCGAAGCAGACGGTCTCGTTGCAGGCTTGATAGCGAACGGAGAGGTTGAGCTTGGCGGCGCCGGGCTTGGCGCTGGCGTCGATCACCACCGGCACGTAGACCGTCGTCCGCTCGGCGTAGCTCTTGATCGAGATCGGGGCGACGCCGAAGGCGACCTTGACGTCCTGCGGCGCAGGCCACTGCGACAGTGTGATGAACGGGCGGACGGGCGACGCATCGACCGCATCGGCCAGCGAAATCTCGGTGGGCACGGGCACGAGGCCGTCGAGCTCCTTTGGCACCACGGGGACGTTGGGCCAGATGTGCATGTGCTCAGCGAACTCAAACGTGATCGCGATGGCGAGGCGATCGCCCGGGGTGACCTGCGTGCGCTGCGGCGCGGCGGTGACCGTGACGCGGTTGGCGTCACCGGGCTGGGCGATGGCGACGGTCGAAGCCGCAGCGGTCGAACCGACCGAATTCGCCGAAAGGCCTGTGAAGATGGCCAAGGCCGCGGCGAGCGTGATGGCGAGCCAGTGGGACAGACGAACGGGCATCAGAGGTCTCCAGAGACACGCGGTGAAACTCGGGCGGATTCGTGGGAACGACCATCATACGAACGTTCGGACGGCGGCAGGTGTTCGATGCTTCGCCGGATCGCTTCGTAACAGAGCGAGTGCGGGGCAATGATTTGATCACTGAGGTGTGGTGGTTGGAAGCCGGACGGTTGCGTCGCGGCTGCGGACATCGGCCAGCGACCAGGGTGGCCCAGCAGTCGCGACGAGCGTCGGCTGAGCTGCTGAGGTGTTCCTCAAGTGACACCGCCCGCAGGTCCGATAGGGAAATGGTCAGGGCGCGCGGGCGACCGGCGCTTGCTGTCGATTCCCTGCGCTGCCCAAAGCGAGTTCCGTTTCACGTTCATGTTCGCGTTCACGCTTCCCTCCCCCCCTCCCCCTCCCCCCATGCCCGAAGTTCTTGATCAATCTGAGATTGACGCACTACTCGCGGCGGTCGATGCCGGGCAGGTGGCTGAGGACGTGCAGCCGATCAAGGTCTTCTCGCGCCACCGCAAGAACCTGACGAACATCGAGATCCGGCGGTACGACTTCAAGCGCCCCGAGCGCGTGAGCAAGGACCAGATGCGGTCGCTGCAGACGCTGCACGAGGGCTTCGCCCGAAACTTCGGCGCGTCGCTCTCAGGCTTCTTGCGGACGATCGTTGAGTGCAAGGTCGCAACCTGCGAGCAGATGACCTACGGCGAGTTCATCGCGAGCCTGCCGAACCCGACGAGTTTCAACCTGATCAACGCGGCTCCGCTGGAGGGTCAGGTGTGTCTTGAGGTGTCGCCGCTGATCATTTACCCGATCATCGATCGATTGCTGGGCGGCAACTCGCAAGAGGTCTTTGTGCCGCAGCGCCCGATGACGGTGATCGAGAACCGGCTGATCTCCAAGGTCATCGCGCGCGGCTTGGCGGCGCTCTCTGAGGCGTGGTCGGGGATCAAGGAGTTGACGTTCTCCGTCGGCGCAACTGAGAGCAACCCGCAACTGGTCCAGATCGTCCCGCCGAACGAGGTGGTGGTGGTGATCGGCTTTGAGATCAAGATGGGGCCGCGCGCCGGCACGATGAACCTGTGCATCCCGTTCAACGTGATCGAGCCGGTGATGGCGTCACTCTCGAGCGAATCGTGGTTCAACACCGTCAAAGGGGCGCGTGGGGATGAATCCTCGCGATCGATCGCTAGCACGCTGCACGCCGCGGCGTTGAGCGTCACAGCGATCCTGGGTGAGACGACGATCACGCTCTCGGATTTGCGGGGCTTGGCGGTGGGCGATCTGGTGACGACCGAGAAATCCGCGAGCCGGCCGGTGGTGCTGAGCGTCGAGGGGCACCCGAAGTTCATCGCGCACATCGGCCAGTTCAACGGCAAGCGAGCGGTGCGGATCATCCGCAGCGTCCGCGCTGGCGATCGACTGACGTGAGGCGGGGGGAGCCGACAGCCTTCAGCCGTCAGCTTTCAGCAAAGCAGTAAAGCTCAAAGCTCAAAGCTCAAAGCTCAAAGCTCAAAGCTCAAATCAGCAAAGCTCAAAGCAGCAAATTGAGCCGCGTTTTCGGGCGAACGAAGGCCACCGAGGCACACTCGCGCCGGTGCGCGATGCGCCTCAATTTGAGCTTTGCTGCTTTGCTGCTTTGAGCTTCGCTGCTCTGCTGACGGCTGAAAGCTGGCGGCTGAAGGCTCCCCTCCTACCTCGCGGCCGTGGCCAGGGCCGCCGTGATCGCTTCATCGATCGTCTTTGCGATGGTGAAGCGGCGGTCGAGCTTGAGCTGGCTGAGGAATCGCGAGATCGCTTCGGGAAGCTCGGCGAGCACGAGCCTGGCGCCGCGGGCCTTGCAGGTGTCCTGCAGGTGCAGCACGCAGGTGATGGCGATCGAGTTCATGAGTCGCACATCGCGAAAGTCCAAGACAAGTGCCGCGTTGTTGACGCGCGGCAGGCGATCGGCTACCTCCCGCTCCACCGGGGCAACCCACTCGTCCGTGAACTGCGAGGGCAAGTGGAGGACGAGGACTTGCTGATCCGGCCCGACAAGCTGTGCACTGAGACTCTGCATCAAGCGAGCATAGCCGGGATCGGGAAACGGGATGCAGGCGGGCGGGGGCGGGGGACGGCGATCGGAAGTCGGCAACCGGCAATCGTGGGATCGGTGCTCAGCACTCATCGCCCGGGACTGTCCTGCTGAACGCTGACGGCTGTAGGCTGGCGGCTCCCCGCCCCTCCCCCCAACCCGGTGCTTGGCAATCTTCACACCCGTGAGGGCTCCGGATCTGGCGCGGCGGCTTTCCTCGGGGGCGCGGACCGGATAAACTCCTCACGGATAACTGAAGAGTTCCCTGACCTTTCCTTGTGGCCTTGGAGTTTCCTTTGACCAATCACCTCCGCCATGCCCGCTGACCTCCGCACGAGTGCTGTGGCTCGATCGGCTCGGTCCGTGGTCCGGTCCTTGGGCGCACGCCCCGGGTTCCGGTCAATGGCTTCGGTCTTGGTTCGCTTCGCGGGAGTCTCTCGCGGTGCATCGGAGATCGGCATGGTTTGATCGTTTCGATCAATCTGCTGCCGACCGTTGCGTCGGCGAACCTGCGGGGCCACGAGCTGTTTGAACTTCAGCGTGGCCCTTGTTCGTTTTGGGCCCGCCGTCACGCCTTACGTCTCACGCCTCGCCGTCCCCGCCTCGAAAACTCAACATCTTGATCTTGGAGACCTCATGAATACGACCGAAATGATGCGACTGCTGGACACGATCGCGCGAGAGCGCAAGGTGGAAAAAGCCCAGCTCATCCGCGTGCTGGAGCGCGCGATGGTCAGCGCCTGCCGCAAGCACTATGGCACGCTGGACTCTGAAGAGTTCCGCTGCGAGCTGGACCCGATGTCCGGCGCGATGAAGCTTTATCGCCACAACGAGCCTCTCGAACTCAGCCCCCAGGAACTCGGCCGTATCGCGGGCCAGACGTTCAAGCAGGTCATGATCCAGGGCTTCCGCGATGACGAGCGGACCAGCCTCATCCAAGAGTTCTCCAAGCGCGTCGGCGATATTGTGACCGGTGCCGTGCAGCGGTACGACGGCGGCGCGTTGGTCGTGACGATCGACCGGGCCGAGGCCTTCATGCCGCGCTCGGAGCAGATCCCCGGCGAGATGTTCCAGCCCGGCGACCGGATCCGCTGTTTGGTGCTCGATGTCCGCGACGCGGGCAACGCCGTGAAGATCGTGCTGAGCCGCGGGCACCCGGACTTCATCAAGCGCCTCTTCGAGGTCGAGGTCCCCGAGGTCGCTGAGAAGATCATCGAAGTGAAGGCCATGGCCCGCGAGGCCGGCTATCGCACGAAGATCGCCGTCGCCAGCGTCGATTCCAAGGTTGACCCCGTCGGCGCGTGCGTCGGCGTGCGCGGCTCGCGCATCAAGAACATCGTCGATGAGCTCAACGGCGAGAAGATCGACATCGTTCGCTGGAACGACTCCTCGGCCATCCTCATCGGCAACGCGTTGAAACCCGCCGAGGTCAACGAGATCAGCCTCTGCTTCGAGCTCGGACGCGCCACCGTCGTCGTGCGCGATGACCAGCTCAGCCTCGCGATCGGCAAGCGCGGGCAAAACGTCCGCCTCGCGGCGCGCCTCACCGGCTGGGACGTGGACATCCTCACCCCCGAAGAGTTCAATAAGGGTCTGGAGATCATGACCTCGACCCTCTCAGCGGTCGAAGGCATGAGCGAGCAGAGCCTCGACAAGCTCGCGGCACTCGGCGTCGTCAGCGTCTTCGATGTCGAGGAGATCGGCGCCGAAGTCCTCATGACCGAACTGGGAATCGACGAAGCGACCGCCAAGCTCGTCGTCGAGACCGCCAGCGTCAAGTCCAAGGAAGTCGCCGAGATCCAGGCTCGCGAGAAGGAAGAGCAGGCCCGCAAGCGCGCCGAAGATGTCGCGGCTACGGACAAGATGCTCGGCTCCGGGGCCTCGCCGCTCAGCGATGCGCCGGCCGAGGCCGTCTCCACCACCGACGATGCCCGCGCTGCAGACATCCTCGGCGGGCCGTGATTTCACAGTCGTTTCC
>JAIEQQ010000287.1 GCA_019747615.1 Phycisphaerales bacterium | reverse complement strand
TCGCCGGTGGGCGGCGTGGTGCCGACCTTGTTCCAGATCTCGACGCCCAGCGCGCCGGCGGGCTTGGCCTTGCGGGTCGGCGTGGCCGAGTCCACGAACCGCAGC
The DNA here is from genome assembly GCA_019747615.1 of Phycisphaerales bacterium. The sequence continues at coordinate 4,505 of JAIEQQ010000287.1, read as the reverse complement.
ACTTGCTGCAAACGGTTGCCGCACTCGATGGAAACCTGCGGCGCGGTCGTCGGCGGGCCGATCGGCGTCGGGGTCTGGGCCACGGTGATGCCCAGCGACGCCTTCTCGGCATCGCTCACCACGGCGGACGCCTGCAAGCGGCGCACGAGCGGGCGAATGACCGCGACGTAGGCGGCGCGGGCTTCGTCTTTGGTCTGCTTGGCGGCCTTGGCGGCGTTGACGGCGGCGACGTGCGCGGGGAAGGCGGTCGCCCAGCCGGTCTGCGCGGCGGTGATCGGTGCCATGTCCGGCGCGGTCAGCCCGAGCGCGGCCAGGTTGGCGTTGGCGTAGGTCACGAAGTTGGATTGCCACGCCTGAAAGTTCGCATCGGGACCGGGGATGTAGTCAGCCATGATTCAGTGTCCTCTACAATGGATTCGGCGGCTCGCTCGTGAACACGTCCAACCGCTACCCGAGCCGTCAATCGGCACGCGGAGGACACTGCGGTTTTTGTCGGCAAGAGAACAGCGCGACTTCACCGCCCCCAAGAATTTTCACCACAGAGACACAGAGCACACAGAGTCGGAACATATATAAGGATGGCCCTCGCCCCCTCTTCGCCCCGCTCCGCACACTCTTTGCCCCAACGGGGCGCAGGGCTGTAGCCACGGGTGGAGCGCAGCCCGCGTCCTCGCGGGCGCAGCGCAACCCGTGGACAGCGTGACTCAGCCCGGCCCGCCCCGGCAGGGGCGGAGGAAGTTCACCCCCGCCGACACCCGCTCAACCGGGACTCGTTTCCAACCCATCCGTCACTGTGTCGCGCTGATGCAGAGAGGGCGTGCCGCCCTCTCCGCACCTCTCCCGGCCAAGAAAGCAGCCGCCCGCCGCGATCGTCGTGCATTCCGAGGGCCTTGAGCGGGGGTGCCGGGGGCGGCAGCCCCGGCATACGAAACACCGGCGCTCTCAGGACCGCGCGTCGGCCTATGGCCCGTCGGCCGGGATTGGGATTGCGGACCAGTCCCTTGCGTCGACGCCGTAGCGAGCAAGGTGCTTGGTATTCTCGGTGACGATTGTTGCGTTCAGTTCACGGGCCTGCGCTGCCAAGAGCACGTCCCAATCAAGGGCATGCTCGTGGGCGGTCGAGTAGCCACCCTTACGAGCCTGTGCCCACAGGAGCGCAGCGTCTTGGAACACGCCGTTGGTAACAGCATGAACCCCCAGGGCTTGGCAGAGTTGATCGAGACGAGTGAGACCCTTCTGCTCGTCGGCGTGGCGATCAAGTTTCCAGTGGTAGCCTCGGCGCAGTTCGTAGTCGGCGACCGCCGAAACATAGAGACTGGTATCCGGGTGTCGCGACGCATACACCAACACACGCTCGAACCACGCCTTGACATCCGCGTCCTTTGTCGGATGGCAGAGCCGCTTGAGCAGGTTGGTGTCAAGCAGTAACCGCATTAACGCTCCGAAGATATTGCGGGGCGCTCTCCCTCGTCCGTCGTGGATAACTTCGGGAAGACGCGACGGTCGAATGCGGGTGGCTCGTTCGCCCAAGTCTTGAGGAGCGAAGCCACTCGCCCGTAACGCTCCGCCTTGCCGGCGTCGTTTGCGGAGTCCGTGCGTTTGGGAGCGTCATACCCGAGGAAGGTGGAGCGGCCATCAGGGCCGTCCAATCCGACCCCTTTGCGCTCCACACCCGCGAACAGGCCGAGCAAGCGATCTTCAAGTACTGGCGACAGGCCGTATGCTCGCAGCACCGCGTCGTCCATCGCCAATAGCGCGGACCGTACATCGGCATCCGTGGGTACTGGCGTCGCCGACTCGCCTCGCCGACTGAACAATGTGTCTGTTCCTGAGACCGCCGCAGCCTTGGCAGTAGCAACCGTGCGATAGTGCATGGCGGTCTGTTCGATGGCAGCCTCGTGCGAGGACGAACGTGGCGGTACAGGCATCATGCGCATGGTGCCCACGAGGATGTCCCGCTTGCCCAGCTTGTCGTATGCGAACGCATTCGCCATAGGAGAGTTGAGCACTGCCCACAGGTACAGCGCACTCGGCCCACCTTCTCGAGGTCGAATGGCAGAGAAGCGGCTCGTCAGCGCGTGCCCTTTGTCGTCGAGGATGGCTTTTAGTCTCCACGGTTTGCGTGCGACCGGCGCATAGTTCAGCAGCACTTGAGGTCGTCCGTACGGCAATCCAAACCGGACATGTAGCAGAACTTCGTCAGCGACATTGACGCCAACAAGCGCGGGTAGCGAGAAAATGGTCAAGTCACTTGAGATTCCTGCGAAGCCCAGCGTATCGCCCCGTTTCGCCGGGTCACGAATCGTCCATGACCCCTTGGACAAGCCCCGACCCTTATGTGCGAGGCCCTGCCCGATCACGGCGTAGTCATCGAGCGTGGGCCATGACGCGAGATAAAACCAAAGATCGTCGAACTCCGGGATCCAAAGAACGGCTTCTTTGTCCTCCAAGAGTCGACTCGTCAAGACCTCACGCTCCCACGAAAAGGAAAGTCTCTCTTTGAACGCGGCCATGCCCTCCTCGCGCACACGGCGGTAGGTGAGTGCTCGCGATGAGCCTTTCGGCCTCTTCTTGCGGCCCATGAGCACCGCTACCTCGTGGTCGCCGTGCTCAAAGAGGTTGTCCGCAAAGACGCTGATCTCGGAAAGCTCAAAGTCCCTGAGCAGTTCCTCGCGAACAGTCTTGGACTCCTTGTCGTGCAGCACACCGACGGGCATCACCACGCCGAAGACGCTCCCAGCGGTCAGGTTCGGCAACGTCCGCCTGAGCATCTCGACGGCCTTGGTGTTCGCCGTGACCGGCTCGCCAAGCTTGGCATATCGCCGCTTCTGCTCAGCGTCAAACGCCTCATACGGCGGATTCGCCAGCAGGATGCGGGCCCTTTTCGCCTCCTTGGCCAGTACGCCCGGCGCGAACATATCGCCCGGCTGAATAGCCCACGAGTTGCCGTGCGGCTCATCGGCGAGGGTCAGCGCGAGTTTGGCGAGTTCAATGGCGAACGCATCGGCCTCAACCCCGCGAACATGCTTGCGCATGTAGTCGTGATCCGTCACGCTCCGGCCCCTCGCATCCCAACTGCGCAGCCAGCGCATCGCGCCGGTCAGGAATGGCGCGTGCCCACATGCGGGCTCGAACACCACGCGGTCATCGGGTGCGATCTCCTCCACCATGCCCCACATCTGCGAAAGCATGTGGTGGATGAGCACCGAGGGCGTGCTGTGGATGCCCAGTTCCTTGCGGATGTCGTAGGGCTCGCCCGCCGTCTTCGGCTTGCCCTTGCCTGCGGCCTTGTCGAGCAGCGCGTTCTCGTACACATACGCGATGGCCTCGCTCGACACGTCGCGTAGCGATCCACACTCGGCGATGGTCCGTGCCATCGCGTTGATGGCTGGCCTGCCTTCCTTGCCAAACGGTGGAAAGCGGTCCGTCACGCCGTGGTGTTTGCCGATTCGGTCGAAGACCTGATCCACGTCGGTCAGGTCGATCTGCTTGAAGTTGGGGACACCCTTGTCGTACAACACCTTCGCGGCGAGCTGCCAGAAGACCGTGCGGTACACGTCCTCCTGTGCCTGCCGCTTGTCCAACTTGGCCCCGAGTTCGCTGTGCAGCCCGCCGATTGCGTTCTCCACCAGCCTTAGCAGTGTGTCGCCTCTGTTCTTCTCCACGGCGGGCATAAGTCCCGCATCAAAGAACCACATCTGCGCGGGCTTTGCCCCGGGACGACGTAGTTTGGCGTCGTAGATCGTCGAAGGTGCTAGAGCCTTCTTATGTTCACGGAAAAGGCCGGGCACATCGGCCCACTTGATGTTTCGAGGAGTGGTCGGCCCCTTTGCGCCCAGCCCGTACCAATCCACGCCCTGCGGCCCGCAGACGAAAACGCTCGCCGCGCCGAGGTGCTGCGCCTTAGACGCCGACCTCTTTGAGTCGCCATTCAAGTCAACGACCGCCAGGCACGCCGACCAATTGTCGAAGGGCCTACCCGCGAATGCGGCTACTTCGATCGTCGCGTCGCCCACCTTGAAAGGCCGCGCGAGCTGCGCGTCGCCATACCCGCACTTCTTCAAGTGCGGCACAAGCGCTTCGGCGTTGGTCGCGGACGGGGACACGGTGGCGTTTTCCTCCATGAAATCGCCGGGTTTGGTGGCACGGTTGCCCCCTCTATCGGCTCACGGGGTCATTGTACGGGAATCGAGCGGGTCGGGAAAGCAGAGTAGGTCTCACGCCGCTACCACAACGCTCGTCGTATTGCCAGCTCCCTCTGCCCCTCCGGGGCAGTCCCGCGCGGGGGAGACGCTTTCCACGGGTTGCGCCCGCGAAGCGCGGGCTTCACCCGTGGCTACACCCCTGCGCCCCGTTGGGGCGAAGACGTCAACCATCGGTGCCGGTCTTTCCCGCGCAGCGGGTCCTGCGGACGGCGTGTCAAGGCCTTACGCCGCCACCGTCGCCGTCGTGACGTCCGACCACGGCCCCTTTTCGCCGCGTGTGTTGACCCAGCGGGCCATGTA
>JAIEQQ010000193.1 GCA_019747615.1 Phycisphaerales bacterium | reverse complement strand
CGCCGCCGGCGTGCCATCCGGCGGCATGACATCCAGCAGATGCACGAGCACGCGCGTGCGCTCAACGTGCCGCAGGAAGTCCAGCCCGAGCCCCGCACCATCGCTGGCGCCCTCGATGAGTCCGGGGATGTCCGCGATCACCAGCCGGCGCGTGTTGTCCAGCTCCGCGACGCCAAGCTGCGGCGCAAGCGTGGTGAACGGGTAATCAGCAATCTTCGGCGTCGCGCGAGTCAGCGCTGCCAGCAGCGTGCTCTTGCCCGCGTTGGGCATGCCCAGCAGACCGACATCGGCCAGAAGCTTCAACTCCAGCCGGAGTTCCTTCGTATCGCCCTCGAAGCCCGCGTGCGCGTGCGTCGGCGTCTGGTTCGTCGCTGATTTGTAGTGCTCGTTGCCGAAGCCGCCCTTGCCGCCGCTGGCGATCGTGAACGTCTGTCGAGGCTTCATGTCCACGATCAGATCGCCCGAGTTGTTGTCAAACACCATCGTGCCCGCGGGCACACGGATGACGCAATCGCGCCCGTTGCTGCCGTGCTTCTGCTTCTTCATCCCGTTCTGGCCGGGCTCGGCCTCCCAATCGGGACGCCCGCGAAAGTCCAGAAGCGTGTTGAGGCCATCATCGGCGACAAGGATGACATCGCCGCCCCGCCCACCATCACCGCCCTCGGGACCGCCCTTGGGCTCATACTTCTGCCGACGGAAAGAAACAGCGCCCGAGCCGCCATGGCCCGCGCGAACGGTAATGAGTGCACGATCGACGAACATGGAGGGAGGATAGCAGGGGAGCCGTCAGCCTTCAGCCCTCAGCAAGAAGCACAAAGCCAGCAGCCGGCGAGCGATGTCGACAGAGGTTGTATCACCGCGGCGATCAGCCCGGATCTTCGCTGCGCAGCCGCGCGAGATAGGCTGCGAGCATCCGACGGATCTCCGTCGCCTCGAGCATCAACGCCTCTGCGACGTCTTTGTTGACATAGCCAACGTCCCGAGCGAAGAGCACCTGATACTCGGCTTCGGACACAGATCCCACGCTGACATCAATGAACTTTGCTCGATCCTTCGCAGACGATCGGCCGCACGACTCGACGATGTTCGTGGGCACCGACAGCGCGGCCCGTCGGAGCTGGCTCGTGAGAACGAAGAGCTCGTGCTTCGGAAACGACCCCGCAAGCCGATGGACGTCGATCGCAAACGCGTGAGCTCGCTGCCACACCTCGAGCTTTCGATAGTCCCGCATGAAGATCTGTTCGGACAAACTGATCACACCGCATCAGATTTACGAATCGAGCAACAGAACCGCCCAGCCGACCTGTCGGCCGAATGCCCCATTGCACGCCGAACCAGCAACGCACCCTTCCTGCTGAAGGCTGACGGCTGTAGGCTGACGGGTCCCCTTACGCCGCGAGGCGATACCGCCCAGTCCTCAGCTCGCCCAGCAGCCGCTCACGGTCGCCCGCTCGCGCAAACCGCGTGAACACCGCGGCCATCTTCACCGGGCCGGGCTCGTCCTCGTCCTCGATCCACACCACGTTCGCAAACACAAACACCGCGCGCCCCGGGCCCGCGCCGCTGTTCTGCATGGTCGGCAACATGATCTGCATCGCGATCGTCGTGCCCGCCTCGATGCCGCGATCGGCCTCGAACCGCAGCCCGCCCTCGCTGATGTCGTAGCCGAAGCCGTCGATGTCAAAGACCTCGTTCTCCAGCAGCCGCAACTTCAACGGCGAGTACCCCGCCATCAACTCAAACCGCGGAAAACGACGACGTTCGGCGCCCTGCGCTTCAATGCTGTTCACGATCTTCATCTTGGGGCCTCGCTCTTGCAACGGCATCCCAGGCCCGCGGCACACGCCGCGATCGCCTGTCGCCACAAGAGCTATCGGCCCTTGCACGCCCTGACTTCAGCCAACCCGCCGACGACGCGCACCCGCCGCAAGCAACCCGAGCCCCCCGACCACCGCCGCCGCAGGCCCGGGTACCGTCTGGATCGCGTTCACCTGCATCGACATATCGCGCGGCGCGCCGCCGAAGCCCTGCAGCGGCCCCCAAGACCCTCCATACGCCGAATCGCGAAAGAGCGAGCCGCTGAGGTTCACCGTCTGCGATTGCGACGGCGCCCACATCACCTGCGGCGTGATCCCCGTCGTTCCGAACACCGACACCCAGTACTTCGTGCCCGCCGCGAGGCTCAGGTTCATGTCAAAGTTCAGGTCGTACACGCGCATGCCCTCAGACTGGCCAAAGTCGAAGGCGTTCGTGGCAAGCTGGCTGTGGATCAACAGCCCCGGCGCGGCGCCCGCGTCTGCATAGACCTCGACGCGATAGTTTGAAAGCGACGGCCCGATCAGACTGAGAACCGTCGCTCGGATGCGCCACACGTTCCACGCCTGGCCGTTGCCGGACGCGAGCCGGAAGTCGTCCGTCGTCTTCATCGTCCGACTTGGCGTCGAGATCGACGGCGCGCCGCTCTGGCTGACATACGGCCACTGCGACCACACAAGATCGACCTGCGCCTGTGCGCCGCACGTGCCAAGCCCCATCACAAGGGCGAGCAAGCCAATACTCGCCGCACGCTTGGTCATCATTGATCGCATCGGTCTGTCTCCAGTGCTGGCAACTCGCCAACACCTTCAAGCTACAACTCATCGCCAAGACTTCCCACACACTTGCGCCCAGCTCGCGACGGTTCACCCGACGCGCACCGTCGCGTTCGTCTCCACCTGCCGGGCTTACCGCCACAGATCGAGATCTCGGACCCACCGCAGCGACAGCGATGCCGCCCGCCTTCCACCCGCGCCGCGCGCACCATCCACCCCCACATCCTCATCCCCACCACCCCCCACCACCCCCCAGCACCCCGCCGCGCCCGCCGTCGGCATTGGCGGTATCCTCTCCAGCGACCATGACCACGAACACCACCCAATCCTCGCCGCGCGGCCTCTCCCGCGCTCACCGACCCCAATCCAGAGCGAACGCGCCGCGCCCATCGCTGATGCTGCTCGCCTGCGCGCTGGCGTTACACGCCGGCACCGCCCTCGCGCAGCCCGCCGCGCCCGCGCCCACGGCGCCAGCTCCCGCTCCATCAGCGCCCGCAGCCCCCAGCACACCGGCACCCGTTGAGGCCGGCATCACCCGCCCGCAGTTCAAGTTCTCGGCAACCGGCGAGCTCTCGCCCACCGCCACGCCGACGCCCGGCACCGACGAGGCGATGATCGCCGACGCTCGGCGGCTGATCGCCTCCGGTCAGCCCGCTCAGGCCAAGCTCCTGCTCGACAACTGGCTGAAAGAAAACAGCCAGAGCGGAAAGCCCACCGTTCCCGCGGCGTTCCTCGCACGAGGCGACGCGATCTCACTCGATGGCGACGAGTTTGAGGCCCTCTACGACTACGAGCAGGTCATCCGCTCCTTCCCCGGTTCCGGCGAGTTCCCCCTCGCCGTCGAGCGCGAGATGGAAATTGGCATCAAGTACATCCAGGGCATGGAACGCCGCGGCTGGTTCGGCGTGCGATGGGTCGATGCCGAGGACGTGGGGCAGGAGTTGCTCATCCGCGTGCAGGAGCGTCTGCCCGGCTCTCGCGTCGCCGAGCGCGCGGGCATCGAACTCGCCGATCACTATTACCGCGAGCGAGACCTCACGCTGGCCGCCACCGCCTATGAGATGTTCCTGGCAAACTACCCGCTCTCGCCCTATCGCCTGAAGGCGATGCAGCGCCGCATCTACGCCAACATCGCCCGCTACAAGGGCCCGCGATACGACGGCTCAGCCCTTACCGATGCCCGCGTGCTCATCAACCGCTTCCAATCGCTGTACCCCGCCCAAGCCCAGGAGACCGGCCTGGACTCGGCGCTGCTTACACGCATCGATGAGACCGGCGCGCTGCAGATGCTCGAGGTCGCATCGTGGTACCTCGCCAGGGGCGATGACGCCGCCGCCCGCTACACCCTCAAACGGCTCGTGCGCGCGCACCCGCTCACCGCCGCGGCCCAGCGTTCGCTCGAAGTCCTCAAAGAACGCGGCTGGATGGACGCACCCGCAAGCCCCGCAACGCCGATCGCACCCTCTTCCACAACGCCGCCGGTCGCGCCCGCACCCGGCGCGCCGGCCAGCGCGGCCCCCTCCCCCGGAACCCCGCCGGCGCCTCCCGCTCCAGCACCGGAGGCCAAGCCTTGACACCCGCCACCACGCGATTCTCCGCCGCCTCGATCTCGCTCGGCCTCACGCTCGCGCTCGGCACCGCCATCGCCTTCCTTCCCGCCTGCGCGTCAGACCCAACCGCCGGCTACTCCTTCAAGCCCACGTTCCGCGAGGACATCTCCAGCATCAACGTCCAGATGTTCGAGAACGAGACCTACTTTCGCGGCCTTGAGTCCGAGCTCACCAGCGCCGTCATCACCGAGCTCCGCCGGCAATCGCCCTACAAGGTCATGAGCAGCGAACAGGCGCAGACCACCATCACCGGCAAGATCATCCGCGCCGAGCTCCGCCGCCTCTCTGTTGGCCGCGACTCCGGCATCGCCGAGGACGTCGCCTTCATGCTGACGATCGACTTCACCTGGAAGAACGCCCGCACCGGCAAAGTCATCGTCTCCCGCAAGGAGTTCA